>CAZMPV010000144.1:0-3483 GCA_964567985.1 uncultured Gemmatimonadaceae bacterium | reverse complement strand
TCCGCCTTCCACGCCGTCCCGGCCACGTGGGGCGAGACCACCGGCAGCGGGAGCCGGAAGCGCTCGGTCTCGACCCGTTCGAAGCCGGCCGTCCGGATCCGCTCCTCGGTCTCCCGGTCGGGACGGCAGCCGTCGCCCAGGAGCTTCCAGAGGGGACGGATCCAGCGCTGAAGGCGCCGGAGCCAGCTCCCCCCGGGCGCGGCCACGTGCTCGATGAAGACGAAGCGGCCTCCGGGCTTCAGCACCCGGAGGATCTCGGAGAGGGCCGCGTCCTCGGCGTCCACCGAGCAGAGGACCAGGGTGCTCACCACCGCGTCCATCGAGGCGTCGGCCAGGTCCAGCTCCTGGGCCACCCCCTCCCGGATCTCCACCTCCCGTCCCAGGGCCCGGGCCTCCCGCTGGAGATAGGGGTGCATGTGGGGGTTCGGCTCCACCGCCACGATCCGGGCGGTCCGGGGTATGTAGCGGAGGTTCGGCCCGGTTCCCGGCCCGATCTCCAGGACGTCGCCGTGGAGGCTCCCGAGGAGCCGGCGCTTGTGCCCTCGCACCATCCGTCCGTGGGCCGCTCCCACCCCGTCCATGAACCAGGCGAAGAGGCGTCGGTGGAGCCGCCGGAGCCGGTCCGGGACTTGTGCGGCCATAATCATATGTTTACTAGTGGAGATCGAGCGGTGTGGCGGCGCGCACCTCGAACCTCCGGGAGGGTGGAGCATGGGCACAAGGGCGCCTTCCATCGGAAGAGCTCTCCGAGAACTCCTCTCCGGTCCCGCGACCGGCGCGACGGCCGTTGCCGCGGCGGCCGTCCTCGCCCTGACTCCCGCACTCGCCGCCCAGAGCCTCCGGGGCTCCCACGGCTCCATGGACATCCAGAACCGGGCGGCCCGGCAGCACGACTTCACCTTCCTCTCCTCCACGCCCCAGGTACGCCGCTTCATCGACCTGGGCCTCCTGGTGCCGGTCCGGGGGAACGCCGACTACGACATCGCCCGGGTGTCGTTCCCGTACGCCCGTCCCGAGGTCCGGACCTTCATCGAGCGGCTGGCCGGCCAGTACCGCCAGGCCTGCGGCGAGCAGCTCGTCGTCACCAGCCTGACCCGGCCCCAGAACCGTCAGCCCGCGAACGCCTCGTCCCGCTCGGTCCACCCGACCGGGATGGCGATCGACCTCCGGCGGAGCAACCGGATGGCGTGCCGGAGCTGGCTCGAGGACGTGCTCCTCTACCTGGAGGAGCGGAAGGTCCTCGAGGCGACCCGTGAGCGCTGGCCCCCCCACTACCACGTGGCCGTCTTTCCCCGGCCCTACGCCCGCTACGTGGCCAGCATGGCGTCCCGGGACCGGGTCCCCTCGGGGACCGTGGAGTACCAGGTCCGCCGCGGCGACTCCCTCTGGGGGATCGCCAGCCGCATGGGGGTGTCGGTGGACGCGATCCGGCGGGCCAACGACGTCGATCCCGACCGGCTCTTTCCCGGTCAGCGCCTGGCGATTCCCGTGGGCGAGGACCGCGCCGTCGCCACGGACCGGTCCGGCACCGGCGAGGCCCGGGAGTACACGGTCCGGTCCGGAGACAGCCTCTGGGAGATCGCCCGCTCGGCGGGGCTCTCCGTGGTGGCGCTCCGGGCGGCCAACGGGCTGGCCTCCAGCCGCATCCACCCCGGCCAGCGCATCCGGATCCCCGCGGGCGAGGACGCGGCCTCGGTGGTCTCGCTCCGCTACCGGGTCCGGCCCGGCGACTCGCTCTGGGAGATCGCCCGGGCCCACCGGACCACCGTCGATCGCATCCGGACGGAGAACGACCTCGGCTCCAGCCGGATCGTCGCCGGTCAGGTCCTCGAGGTGCCGGTCGGCCGGTAGGCTCGTGCCGACGCCGGCGGACGGGACGTGACGGGCCGGGACGAACCCGGCGGGGGCGAGGGCCACGACCTCCTGCGGACGTCGGAGCTGGAGAGCGGCGAGCGGTACCAGCTCCTCACCTCCCTCGTCGTCCCGCGACCGATCGCCTGGGTCTCGACCCTCGAGCCGGACGGCGCCGCCAACCTGGCGCCGTTCAGCTTCTACACCGCCCTCTCGAGCTCTCCCATGCTGGTGGCCGTCTCCCTGGGCAGACGCGGAGAGGACGAGCCCAAGGACACCCTCCGCAATGCCCGCCGGACCGGCGCCTTCTGCGTGAACGTGGTGGGCGAGGAGCACCTGGAGCCGATGAACGAGACGGGCGGCGACTTCGGCCCCGAGGTGGACGAGGCCCGGGAAGCCGGGGTGCGCGTGGTCCCCGCCGGGACCGTAGAGGCCCCCTGCGTCGTGGACGCGCCGGCGGTCCTCGAGTGCGAGCTCTTCCGGGTGGTGGACCTGGACCCGGCCCCCAACACCCTGCTGGTGGGCCGGGTCGAAGCCGTACGGCTCTCCGAGCGCCTACGGACGGTGCCCGGCACCCGCTACGTCGACGCGGAGAGCTTCCGGCCGGTGGGGCGCCTCTACGGACGGGCGTACGGCCTCATGGGTGAGGTGCGCTTCGTGCCCCCGTCCCGTGGGTAGGACGGGAGCGGGCGCCGTGACCCGGGTCGTCATCCAGATCCCCTGCTACAACGAGGCGGAGAGCCTGCCCGTGACGCTGGCGGCGCTCCCCCGGAGCCTTCCCGGCGCGGACGAGGTCCTCTGGCTCGTGGTGGACGACGGCAGCGAGGACGGGACCGCGGAAGTGGCCCGGGAGCACGGGGCCGACCATGTCGTCGTCATGCCCCGGAACCGAGGTCTGGCCGCCGCCTTCAGCCGGGGTCTGGAGGCCGCCGTGGACCTGGGCGCCGACGTCGTCGTGAACACCGACGCCGACAACCAGTATCGGGCCGAGGACATCGGGAAGCTGGTGGCGCCGATCCTCTCCGGCGAGGCCGAGATCGTCATCGGCGAGCGGCCCATCGACGAGATCGACCACTTCTCCCCCCTCAAGAAGCTGCTCCAGAAGATCGGGAGCTGGGTGGTGCGCCTCGCGAGCAACACCCAGGTTCCCGACGCCACCAGCGGCTTCCGGGCCATGAGCCGGGAGGCGGCCATGAAGCTCCGGGTCTTCAACAGCTACAGCTACGTGCTGGAGACGATCATCCAGGCGGGCCACAAGGGGATGGCGATCACCTCGGTGCCGATCCGGACGAACGAGGAGCTCCGGCCGTCCCGGCTCTTCCGCACCACGGCGGGCTACGTGGCCCGGCAGGCGCTGACGATCGTCCGGATCTTCATGACGTACCGGCCCTTCGCGTTCTTCGCCGTGCCCGGGAGCCTGACCTTCCTGGCCGGGTTCGGCCTGGCCCTTCGCTTCCTCTACTACTTCGTCACGGAGGGCGGCGCCGGCCACGTCCAGTCGGTCATCCTGGCGGCCCTGCTCATGGGATCGGGCTTCTTCCTGGTGGTCGTGGGACTGGTGGCCGACCTGACCTCGGTGAACCGGAAGATGCTGGAAGGGCTGGACTGGCGGATGCGGAGGCTGGAGGAGGG
>CAZMPV010000143.1:0-7004 GCA_964567985.1 uncultured Gemmatimonadaceae bacterium | reverse complement strand
TCCGGAAAGCCCGGGAAGTCGCCCCAGAGCTGCGGTTCGTAGGGCAGGTCGCCGGTGAAGACCGTGGCGAAGATCGAGACCAGGGAGGCGCCGATCACGGCCAGGATCAGGTACTGGATCCGGAAGGCGAACCCGGCGCTCACGAGCCCGATGCCGAGGATGACGCCGAAGGTGATCAGGTCCACGAGCAGGGCCGGGTGCTCCGGAAAGAGGAACTGCCATCCTTCCCGGAAGCCGAAGATGTACATGGTGACGGCCAGCGCCTGGGAGAGGTAGAGAGGCACTCCCACGCTGCCCCCCACCTCCAGCCCCAGGGACTGGGAGATGATGGAGTACGCGCCGCCGGCGCCGATCCGGATGTTGGTGGTGATGGAGGAGAGGGAGAGGGCGGTGCAGGCGACGATCCCGCACACCAGCCCGATGACGATCCACGCCCCGCCCAGACCGGCATTGCCGACCACGGCGCCCTGCCGCAGGTACATGATGACGCCGAGGATGGTGAGCACCGTCGGCGTGAACACGCCGGCGAAGGTCCCGTATTTGCGGTGCTCGGCCTGCTCCTCGACCTGCTCGTGGAGGGTCGCGCCCGCCTCCTGTGTCGGGGGCTGGGTCATCGTCCGGCTCCCGGCCTGACCGGCGTTCGGGTCCACCCGGGCGCTTCCTCCGCTCTGGGTACCCAGCTCATCTCTTCTCCTCGGCAGGGAATCACGATTGCGGGGTGGGTCGAACTCGACATCTCGGGTCCGCCGGAGCGCTCATCGTCCGAAGGTCCGCGCTCGAGCGCGCCTTCGCTGAAATATTCGCCGGGGAGTCCTCCCCGGGCAATCTTCGGATCCCGCCCTCCAGTTCGCCGAACCGGCCGGCTTCATCCGGGTGTCGCCACCGACCGTTTCGGATTCCGCGGTCCTCACGCCCCTCGATCTCTCACTTCAGGTCGGAGTGCAGCTCCTTGAGACGCTCGACCTCCTCGGCGGTCCAGCCCGCCGGGTCCGCCACCTCCAGCCACGCATCGATGTAGTCTTCGGGGGCGTAGACGTGCCCGTAGCCCACGGGGGCCTGGTCGGCGACCGCCATGTCGGCGACGAGCTGCAGCATGGTGACGACCGGGAACCAGCGAAGGCGGTCCGAGACGTCCGGTCCCCGGGGCTCGTTCATCCATTCCGGGTTGCGGTAGAACGCCCCGGGCTCGAAGAAGGTGATGGGATCGCTGGCGTACTGGAGGTAGACCATCCGGATGGGGCCCCACTCGGCTCCGGGGATCTCCAGGTGGTCGTGCTGGTTCGTGAAGCGCACGACAGAGCCGTCGCGGAACCGGGGCAACCAGGCCGGCGACCCTGGATGTCGCTGTTCCGTGATCTCGCGCCAGGTCTCGCTCCTGAAGGGGGGACCGCTCCAGAGCGCCCCGGCGAAGGGATCCCCGACCACGTCGTAGAGGTCGGCAGACTGCTGGGAATTGAGGGCGCCCAGGCTGAGGCCGTGAAGATAGAGCTCGGGACGGTCGTCCGGTGGCAGGTCGGTCCAGCGGTTGTAGATCGCGTCGAAGACGGCGTCGGCCGTCTCGGCTCCATACCGTGGCTCGGCGATGAGCGACAGCCAGCTCGGCAGGTAGGAGTACTGGACCGCGACGCTGGCCACGTCGCCCCGGAGAAGGTATTCGACGGTGTTGATCGCCGCCGGATCGACCCACCCGGTGCCGGTGGGAGTCACGATGATCAGGGCGGAGCGCTGGAAGGCGTCGACCCGCTCCAGCTCCTCCAGGGCCAACCGAGCCCGGGCCTCGATCGACTCCGCGGCGTTCAGCCCGACGTAGACCCGGATCGGGTCCGGCGTCTCTTCGCCGGCGAAGGTGCCGAGCTCCTCAGCGGTCGGGCCCGACGACACGAAGTCCCGCCCCGTCCGTCCCAGTTCGTCCCACGCGACGAGCGAGGCGTCGCTCCCGGTTCGGGACGGAGCGCGGGGCGCCTCCACTTCCGGCTCCATGCGCGCGTCGATCTGTCGGAACGAGGAGTCGGCGGCCCGGAGCGCGTACCGGAAGACGACCCCGTCGATCACGGCCCAGAAGATCATGGCCGAGACGAACAGGCCGACGACGTTGGCGACGTGAGCGGGTATGTGCAGCCCCAGCCTCCCCGAGATGGTGCGGAAGGTGAGATGGAAGAGCCGGGCCAGGGCCAGAAGAATGGTGAAGACCAGGAACCCCAGGGCCCCGACCTGGACCGGGCGCGTGGTCTCGACCGGCTCCAGCTCCATCAGCGTTCGGATGGAGTCCTGCCATTCGGACGCCTGCCAGAGGAAGATCAGGGCCGTGGCCACACAGACGACGGTGGCGACCCGGAGGGCGATCCGCTGCACACGCCGTCCGGGCAGCGGCAGCTCGACGTACGACCAGAGCCAGCGCCCCCCGACTCCGATCCCGTACCCGGCCGCCAGCGAGAAGCCCGAGAGGATCCCCTGCATCACGTAGGGCCGGGGCAGGAGGCTCGGGCTCAGTGAGGCCGCGAAGAAGAGAGTTCCGGTGAGCAGCCCCGGTGTGGACAACGAGGCCCTGAAGCGCCGGATCCACTCGGGGGCCTCCGTCACCGTGTCCAAAATCTCGTGCGGTCGGGACTGCCCCTTCGTTCGTTTCTTCTCACCATCTTTCTTCATTGTCTCGATCGTACCTCGGTCGTCTCCTGGAGTCCAACAACGGGACGGAAGACCCGGACACAGATCGGCGTCCGGGACGGCGACCGGGACCCGACCGGGACGTGACCCTCGGGCGTCCCGGGTGTGGACCCGCGCCGTAGGCCGCGCCCTGGCGAGCCCCGTCGGGGTCGCCACATATTTCCGTCCTACGCATCCATCGATTCCAGGCCGACGCTCCCGGAGGAGCGCCATGACCATGACCGTCCGCCGTGGACTGCTCGTCTTCTCCCTCCTCGCCTCATCGGCGCTCCTCGTGGGCTGCGGAGGGATGGACTCCGCGGCCGGCTCGGACGCGGACGGCTCCTTCGTGATCCGCCTCGGCGCCGACACCGTGGCCGTGGAGGAGTTCACCCGCTCCGACGACGGGGTCCGGGCCGAGGCCCTGGTCCGCATCCCCCGGACGACGCTGGAGGTCCACAGGCTCGAGTTCGGTCCCGACGGGCGGGCCACGCGCTTCGAGCGGAGGATCCACGAAGCGGCCGCGGGATCGGAGTCCGAGCCGACGGAGCGGACGGTGATGACCTTCGGCGGGGACTCGGTGACGGTCCAGACGAGCGGGGAGGAGGGCACCCGCACCCGGACGATCGAGGGGGACGGAAGCATGCTCCCCTTCCTGGAGATCGTCCACTGGCCCTTCGAGGTGGCAATCCAGCGGGCGATGGAGACCGAGGCGGACTCCCTGGAGATCGGCTTCCTCTCGGGCAGGGGGCCGATCCCCTTCGCCGTATACCGGGCGGGCGAGAACCGCTGGGCGCTGTCCTTCTTCCGCGGGACGATCTACGCCGAGACCGACGGCAGGGGCCACATCCAGCGGGCCGACGCCTCGGAGACGACCCGGAAGCTGATCGCCCGGCGGGTGGACGAGCTCCCCTTCGACGAGACGCGACGGGCGTTCGTCGAGCACGACGAGACCGAGGGTCCCCTGGGCTCGCTCTCGGGGCGGGGAGAGGCCACCGCCACCGTGGACGGCGGAAGCGTGACGGTGGACTACGGCCGCCCGTCCAAGCGGGGCCGGGAGATCTTCGGCGGGCTGGTGCCCTTCGGCGAGGTCTGGCGCACCGGGGCGAACCGGGCGACCCATCTGACCACCGATCGCCCCCTGGTCGTGGGCGACACCCGGATCCCGGCGGGGACCTACACCCTCTGGACGATCCCGGGCCCCGAGTCGTGGACGCTGATCGTGAACACCGAGACCGACATCGGGGGCACCTCCTACGACCCGAGCCACGACCTGGAGCGCCTCGAGATGCAGCTCCGCCAGCTCGACGAGACCGTGGAGAACTTCACGATCGAGGTGGCCGACACCGACGAGGGCGGGGAGCTCCGTCTGCGGTGGGACCGGACGGAGGCGTACCTGCCCTTCCGGGTGGGAGACTGACGCCCGGGGGTCAGCCCGACCGGTGGGGCTCCGTGACGCCCTCCAGGGTGGGCCGCAGGAGGTAGTGCCGCAGCCGCTCCACCTGCACGACGAGGCGCTCCGGGCCCAGGTAGGTGTCCGAATAGGTGCGCTCGACCTTCCGGTCGCAGTCGTGGACCAGGACCCGGACGTCGGTGGACCGGCGGGCCAGGACTCCTGCCGTGTAGACGCTCTTCATCCGGCCGGGACGCTTCCGGGTGCCGCCCTGTGGCGAGTCCACGAAGATCATGTCCCAGTTCGTCGAGAGGACGCTGTTCGGCAGGTCCTCCATGAAGAGCTCGTCCCGGCGGTGGAGCAGCTTCTTCCACTGGGTGCGCCGCGTGTCGTAGGTCACCGCCGAAGGTCAGGAGGTTGCAGGGCGCTGCCCGGCGGATCGTGTCCCGGAGGTGCCGGTACTCGGGCACGGTGCCCTGGCCGGGGTTCGCCTCCACCAGCTCCCGGAGGTCCTGGTCGCTGACCATCGCCTCACCCACCACCCGTGACCGGGGCGGGGAGCCCCAGGACGTGAATCGCGAACAGACCGAGGAGACCCACGACCACCAGGTAGTAGATCGTCGGCAGGATCGTCTTCCGTAGCACCGGGCCCTCCTTGTCCAGGAGACCGACGGTGGCGGAGGCCGCCACCACGTTGTGGATCGCCACCATGTTCCCGGCGGCGGCGCCCACCGCCTGGAGTGCCACGACCATGGCCCCGCTCACGGCCAGCCGGTCGGCGACGCCGAACTGGAAGAGGCTGAACATGAGGTTGCTCACCGTGTTGCTGCCGGCGATGAAGGCTCCAAGGCCGCCGATCCAGGGCGCGAAGAGGGGCCAGACGGCGCCGACGTTGCCGGCGACCCAGCTCGCCATGACGATCGGCATCGACTCAAGCTCGCCGCCGCCCGGGAGGACGCCCTCGTTGATGCCGGAGTTGATGTAGACCCGGACCATGGGGACGGTGAAGACGAGGACGAAGCCCGCCGGCAGGAGGATCCGGCTCGAGTCCTTCAGGGCGGCCGTGATCCGCTCCCGGCTCATCCGGTGCAGGAACCAGGTGACGACGACCGTGGCCAGGAGCACCGACGCCGGCAGGTAGAGGGGCGCGGTGGAGGCGGAGATCCCGGTCCCCAGGATCCCCTCCCAGGCGAAGTCCACGGACTGGAGCCACCGGCCCAGGGGAAGCTGCCGGAGCCGGGTCAGGACGAGGAGCACGGGGAGGAGCGCGTAAGGCGCCCAGGCCAGGGCCACCGACATCTTCCTACCGCCTTCCCGTCCGCCGTCCTCCGCCGCGTCGGCCTCGTCCGACTCCCGCTCCAGCCCCACGCCGAGCCACTCCTCGGGCCAGTAGGCGGCGTTGGGGAAATCCCAGCGGTCGTCGGGCACGAGAAAGCCCCGGCGGGCGGCGAAGGTCACCACGGGCAGCCCGACGGCGGCTCCCACCAGGGAGGGGAACTCGGGGCCCAGGAAGACGGCGGTCAGGGCGTAGGGCACGGTGAAGGCGAGCCCGCCGAAGATCGAGAAGGGCGCGATGCGGAGCCCCTCGGTCCACGAGCGGCGCTCCCCGAAGAAGCGGGTCATCATCACCACCATGAGCGTCGGGATCAGGGTCCCGGCGACGGCGTGGAGGACGCCGGCGTACGCCGTGACCGTCTGGCGGAAGGCCTCGAAGGAGACGCCGGCGGCCTGGAGCTGGGCGCTCACCTCCGGGCCGGCGAGCCCGTCGGTGACGCCGATCAGGATCGGCGTGCCCACGGCGCCGAACGTCACCGCCGTGCTCTGGATCATCATCCCGATCATGACGGCGGCCAGGGCGGGGAATCCCAGGGCGACCAGGAGCGGCGCGGCCACCGCCGCCGGGGTGCCGAAGCCGGCGGCGCCCTCGAGGAAGGAGCCGAAGAGCCAGGCGACGATCACAACCTGCACGCGCCGATCGTCGGAGACGGTGTGGAAGCCGGCCCGGATCGCGGCGACGGCCCCCGACCGCTCGAGGGTCTTCAGGAGGAGGATCGCCCCGAAGATGATCAGGAGGATGTCGAAGGTGACGAAGAGCCCCTGGACCGAGGAGGCCGCGATCTGGACGGGCTCCATCCGCCAGACGCCCCAGGCCAGGGCGGCGGCGCAGGCGTAGACGGCGGGCATCGCCCACTTCGCGGGCACCCGGAAGCCCACCAGGAGGATCCCGGCCAGGAGGATCGGGCTGAAGGCCAGGAGGGCCAGCGCCCCGAGGCTCATGGTGACGTCCTCCGGACGCGGCGATTGGACCGGGTGTGCCTCATCCCGCTCTGGCTCCCTCGGGGGGGGGGCGTCGAATGTCGGTGCGAGCCGGCGTTCGAGCGCCACCGTAGGGGCCGGGAGCGGGACGGGCAAGGTGGAGGGGCGGCCTACACGGACGGATCCCGGGCCCTTAGCTTTCATCCTCAGGCTTTCTTCCTCGCCGCGGACCCGGCGCCTCGCACCCGACCCAGACCCCTCCGTGTCCGACCCCTCGATCCGCATCGTCGCCCGCGCCAACAAGGTGGGGATCGACCGGGACGTGGCGATCCTGACCGACGCCTTCTCGTCGTTCGGGCCCGAGCCGAGATTCTCGCGGTACCGGAGCGTCTCTTTCCTGCGGCGGTGGATCGGCGCCCCCGACCCCTCCGAGACCCTCATCTTTCTGGGACGGGTCACGGCCCGCTGGCTCCGCCACGCGGGCCGCTACGTCCTGATCCCCAACCAGGAGCGCTACCCGCGGCGCCTGGTGCGGCTGCTCCGGCACGTGGACCACGTCCTCTGCAAGACCCGCCACGCGGAGGAGATCTTCTCCCGCCACCACGACTCGGTCCACCTCCTGGGCTTCACCTCGAAGGACCGCCGGATGGAGGGCGTGGAGCCCGACTACGACCGCTTCTTCCACCTGGCCGGTGGGAGCGCCCTCAAGGGG
>CAZMPV010000142.1:0-7025 GCA_964567985.1 uncultured Gemmatimonadaceae bacterium | reverse complement strand
CCTCCTCCTCCGGGCTCGGGGGACCGGGAGGCGCGCACCCCCCGAGGCCGGAGACGCCCAGGCCGACGAGAAGCGCGAGGCCCAGGGACGCCGGGTCGGGGCCGGATCCGGGCGCTCGCCGTAAGATGTGGTGAAGTGCCGGCATCCGTCTCGGGAACGAGGGGGGAAGAGGGGCGCCCGCCTTTCGCCGGGTCGCCCGCCACGGGACAAGACAAGATAGGGAGCTGGGCGCCCGAGGACAGCCGCGGACCTCCGGTACGCGACCGGAAGCGCCGCGCCTCGGAGTCACGTCGCCCGCCCCGGCCCTTGGCCGGCTCCCTGGGTCCTCGTTATCCTTTTCCCACAGTACGTTCCAGAGAGCACGCCCCGCCGCCCCGGAGGGTTCATCGCATGGGTTACCGAACCGATCCCGACCGCATCCTCGAGAACATCGACCGGGCCCGTGATCGAGAAGACCGGGTCGAGAAGGACGATCGGCGCGCCTCGGGTCGGGAGCTCGACACCAACGTCCCCGGCCCCGACGCCACCAACCCCGAGCGAGCGAAGCGGATCTTCCGGGCGGTGGAGCGGGCCTACATGCAGGCCGCCCAGCGCGAGGAGCTCGGACGGCTGGCCTCCCGCTTCCAGTCGATCGGAGACATCAACAGCCACCACGCCCGGGGCGACGTCTCGGTGACCGTGCAGTATCTGGACGCCAAGCGGCACGAGGACATCGGCACGGCGCCCTTCGAGGTCGTCCCCGAGGAGATCGAGGAGGCGAAGGAGGAGTCCGGCAGCCGACGGGCCGACGTGAACGCTCTCCGGGTGCTGCGACACAAGCTCCGGGACGGGGTGCTGGCCGCGTACGACAAGATCGAGTCCCGGGTCCGGGAGGCCGTCCGGGAGCGGGCCGACATGGGGCACGTATCGGTCCAGGTGACCGTGGACCTGAGGCCCGCGGCGTGACCGCCGACGCTCGGCTCCGGGACGCTCGCCCCCCGGGACCGGGAAAGCTCGCTCTCCTCCTCACCCTGGCGCTCCTCCTCTGCGCACCGGGCGCCCGGGCCGGCGCCCAGACACCGACCGACTCCGCCGAGGCCCTCGAGGCGTTCCACCGGAACGTCGCCGCCATCCACCAGCGGGACCGGGCCCGCTACCTGAGCGTCTATCTCCAGTCCGACCGGCTGGTCCGGGCGGGTCCCGACGGCGTCCAGAGGGGCTACGAAGGGCTGGAAGGTTCGGCCGGCGAGAGCTGGCCCGATACCCTGGTCGCCTCCCACTTCCGGGTCACTCCGGTGGCCGACGGGGTCGCCTACGGGGCCTACCGCTACCGGCTGGTGCAGGGCGATCTCGATCAGCGGGGCGTGAGCGAGCGGCTCCTGGTCCGGACCGACGAGGGCTGGCGGGTCGCCGTGACCACGGCCTTTCCCGCGCCCGACGACCAGCCCCCGCCCCCCTTCGCCCTGACCGGCGCGAACCTGGTGGACGGGACCGGGGCCGACCCCGTGGAGAACGCCAACGTCGTCATGCGTGACGGGCGGATCGCCTGTGCCGGGCCGGCCGGGGAGTGTCCGGTGCCCGACGACGCCGAGGTCGTGGACGCCTCGGGCCGGTGGATCACCCCCGGGCTGGTCGACGCCCACGTCCACTACTCCCAGACGGGGTGGGCCGACGGTCGTCCGGACTCCTACGACGCCCGGGACCGCTTCCCCTACCCCGAGACCGTCCGGGAGCTCGAGGAGAACCCGGAGCGCTTCTTCCGCTCCTACCTCTGCTCCGGGGTCACCGCCACCTTCGACGTCGGCGGCTTCCCCTGGACCTGGGATCTGAGGGAACGGAGCGAGGAGACCACCGACGCGCCCCACGTGGCCGCAGCCGGGCCCCTGCTCTCGACCCGGGACCACTGGGTGGAGCTACCGGCCGAGGAGCAGTTCCTCCACCTGGCCGACGCCGAGGCTACCCGGGCCGCCGCCGACTACCTGGTGGCCAACGAGACGGACGCGGTGAAGGTGTGGTACCTGGTGGGGCGGGAGTCCCCGGACACGGCCCACTTCAAGGAGATGATGCGCATCGGGGCCCGCACGGCCCGGGAGGCGGGCACCCCCCTGATCGTCCACGCCACCGGCCTCTGGCAGGCGAAGGACGCCCTGCGGGCGGGGGCCGACCTCCTGGTCCACTCCGTCTACGACCAGCCGGTGGATGGCGAGTTCCTGGCGCTGGCGAGACGGAGCGGTGTGATCTACACCCCGACGCTCATCGTCTCCCAGGGGTATCAGCAGCTCGGGAACCGGAACTTCCTCGAGCACCGCTACGACCTGGAGTGCGTGGATCCGGCAACCCGGCGGAAGGCGTTCCTGACCGACTCTCTGCCGAATCCGCCCTCTGCCGAGGAGATGGCCCGACGGGCCCGGCAGGCCGAGGAACGCTACCGGCTGATGCTCCGGAACCTGGAGCGGGTCCACGCCGCCGGCATTCCGGTGGCCATGGGCACCGACGCCGGCAATCCCCTGACCCTCCACGGGCCCTCCGTCTACCTGGAGATGGAGGCGATGGCCGAGGCGGGGATGAGCCCCATGGAGATCCTCCGAGCCGCCACGGTGAACGGCGCCCGGGCCATGGGTCGCGCCGACGACTTCGGGACGGTGGAGGAAGGCAAGATCGCCGACCTCCTGGTCCTGGACGAGAACCCCCTCGCCGACGTCTCCAACTTCCGGAGCGTGGCGCTGGTCGTCCGACGGGGCGAGATCCGGACCCGGGACGAGCTCGCCTACCCGGACGGCGGGTAGGAGGGAGCGGACCGCTCGCCGGTCGAGGGAGGACGCGGCCGACGGAGGCCGATCCGATGTGCGCCTGAAGGGGTCTCCAGAGGAGGACGTTCGTGCCAAGCGAGCTCACCGAGGCCAGCCGACGGGGGCTGATCATTACGACGGTGGCCCTGGTGCTCGTCCTCGTCGTCGCGGACCTGCTCCGCCCGAACTCGCTGATCCGGGAGGTCTGGTCCGACCTCTTCAGCTCCCGCTCCTACCTCCGGGGCTTCTTCCAGAACATCCGGGAGGGAGGTCCGGGCTCGGTGCTGCAGCGGTAGCGGCGGCCCGGGGACCCCGGGACCGGGGCCTCGGGCGAACGCGAACGATCCCCACACGGCGGGAGAGACCGAGATGAAGCAGATCCTGCGCGCTGTCGAGGGCGGCGTGGAGATGGCGGTCCGGGCCCGGCCCCGGGCGAGCCGGACCGAGTTGGCCGGGCCGTACGGGGACCGGGCCATCCGCATCCGCCTGGCTGCGCCCCCCGTGGACGGTGCGGCCAACAAGGAGCTCGTGGACTTTCTGGCCGACCTCTTCGACGTGTCCCCATCCGCGGTGACGCTGGTCCGGGGTCACGGGGGGCGGAGCAAGACGGTGCGGGTCCTGGGCCCGGACGAGGATGAAGCCCGGCGTCGCCTCGGGCTCTGAGGGCGGAGAGGTCGGGCGGGTCCTCTTCGTCTTCCTGGACGGCGTGGGGATCGGCGCCGACGACCCGGACACCAACCCTTTCCTCCGGGCCGACCTCCCGACCCTCCGGGGAATGCTCGGGGGCGAGGTGCCCACCCTGGCCCGGCCCGAGCTCCGGGGACCCCGGGCCCTGTCGCTGGCCCTGGACGCCACCCTCGGCGTGGAGGGAACCCCCCAGAGCGGGACCGGTCAGACCACCCTCCTCACCGGGCGGAACGCCGCCCGGATCTTCGGGCGGCACTTCGGTCCCTGGACCCCGGTCCGCCTGCGACCGCTCCTGGAAGAGGAGAACCTGCTCCGGAGGGCCCGGGACTCGGGAGTCCCGGTGGCGTTCGCCAACGCCTACCCGGAGGGCTACCCCGGAGGTCGGAGCACCCGGTCGGTGGCCGCGCCGCCCCTGGCGGCCCGCTCGGCCGGGGTCCTGGACCGCCATCACGAAGCCCTGGGCCGGGGGGATGCCGTGACCAGCGAGATCACGAACGACGGGTGGCGGCGGCACCTGGGCCACGACGAGTTGCCTGAGGTGACCCCGGAGGAGGCCGGGCGGAACCTGGCCAGGATCGCGGCCGGGGCGGGCCTCACCCTTTACGCCCACTACGCCACCGATCACGCCGGCCACAGGGGCGGGGCGGAGGGCGCCGTGGCGGCCCTGGAGCGGGTGGACGCCTTCCTGGGCGGCGTCCTCGACGGCCTCTCCGACGAGGCCCTCCTCCTGGTGGCCAGCGACCACGGCAACGTCGAGGCCCTCGACGCGGAGCACACGCGCAATCCCGCGCTGGGCCTCCTGGCCGGAGCGGGCGCCGGAGAGGCGGCCCGGGGAGAGCTGACGAGCATCGTGGACGTGGCGGGCTTCGTCCTCAGGGCGCTGAGGGCCGAATAGGATCCGGGCCGACTCCCCCATTTCACCGCCCGCTCTTCGGGCCATCCTTTCCCGGCATGACCACCGCCGCACCCGACACCCTTCGCCGGGCTCCCCCGGCAGGAGGTCGCCAGATCCTGGGCCGGCTCCTGGTGAAGGAGGCCGGCGTCGACGAGGAGGAGGTCCGGTCGGCGCTGGACGAGCAGGCGGAGTCGGGAGAGCGCCTGGGCCGCATCCTGGTGGCCCGGGGCGTCGTCACCGAGGACGTCGTCGGCCGCCTCCTGGCCCGACAGCTCAGCCTTCCCTTCGCGCCCGAGCCCCTGGAGCCCGAAGGAAGCGCCCTCGCCCTGGTCCCGGCGGAGACCGCCCGGGCCCGGATGGTGCTCCCCCTCTCCGCCACCCCCCGGGCCGTTCGCCTGGCCATGGCCGATCCCCTGGACGTGGAGGTCGTCGACGACGTCCGCTTCGGATCGGGTCGGAGGGTGGAGCCGGTGGTGACGACCCGGCGGGCCGTCATCCGCGGCGTCGCCGCGGCCTACGGCGGGGACGTGGGCGACCTTCTGGACGACCTCCCCGGAGGCGGCGAGGAGGCACCGGAGGAAGCCGGAGAGCAGGCGGACCTGGAGCGGGCCGCCCGGTCGGCGCCGGTGGTGCGCCTGGTGGACCGGATTCTCGCCCGGGCCGTCCGGGAGCGGGCGAGCGACGTCCACGTCGAGCGGGACCCCGAGCAGCTCCGGGTCCGCTTCAGGGTGGACGGGGTGCTGCGCTCCGCCTTCGAGCTCCCAGCCGCCAGCCACCGCCCGGTCCTGAGCCGCCTGAAGATCATGGCCGGCCTGGACATCGCCGTGAAGCGCCGGCCCCAGGACGGCGGCCTCGTGGTCCGTCACGACGGTCGGGAGCTGAGCCTCCGGCTCTCGACGCTGCCCGTCTCCGACGGGGAGAAGGCCGTGGTCCGGATCCTGGATCCCGACCGCGCCCCACGGACCCTCGACGGCCTGGGGCTCTCCCCGGAGGACCTCTTCCGCCTCCGCCGGCTCCTGGACGCCGGGCAGGGGGTGATCCTGGCGGCGGGCCCCACCGGGAGCGGAAAGAGCAGCACCCTGACGGCGGCCCTGGCCGAGCTCGACCGCCGGGAGCGGAACGTTGTGACCCTCGAGGACCCGGTGGAGTACCGCCTCCCGGGCGTCAGCCACGTGCAGGTCGATCCCCGGGCCGGCCTCACATTTCCCGCGGCCCTGCGGTCGGTGCTCCGTCAGGACCCCGACGTGGTGATGGTCGGCGAGATCCGGGACCGGGAGACGGCCGAGATCGCCATGGCCGCCGCGGTCACGGGCCACCTGGTCCTCTCCACGATCCACACCACCGACGCTCCCGGGGCCGTGGCCCGCCTGGTGAACATGGGCGTGCCCCGCTACCTGGTGGCCGGCGGCCTCTCCGGGGTCGTGGCCCAGCGCCTCGTCCGGACCGTCTGCCGGGCGTGCCGGGGACGTAGCGGAGGATGCGGTGAGTGCCACCAGGGGCTCAGGGGCCGGACCGGAGTGTTCCAGGTCCTCGCCATGAACGACGCCCTCCGGGACGCGGTGGTGCGGGACGAGCCGAGCACGGTCCTCCGGACGCTGGCCCGACAGGGAGGGATGGGCAGCCTCGTGGACGACGCCCGCCGGAAGGTGGCGGAGGGGATCACCACGCCGGACCAGGTCGGTCGGGTGATCCAGGCCGATCCCGGCGCCTCCCTTCCCTGCTCGGCGTGCGGGGCCGAGGTTCCGACCCGAGCCGTCGGCTGTCCTCGTTGCGGGCGGCGCCGGGTGCGCCTCTGTCGCTGCGGCCGGGAGCTCCGTCGGGGATGGCGCTTCTGCCCCGCATGCCTTCGAAAGGTGTGACGGCCGCGCCGCGTCTCCCGGTGCCTCAGCTTCCGGGCCGGGTCTCGTCGTCCCGGATCCGGGGCGCGATGCCCAGCCCGGTGGCCCCGTAGAGCAGGGCGAAGAGGAAGCCCGTGTAGTTCAGCACCGCCCACGGGGCGTACGCCACCGTCGGCACCCCGAGGGTCGCGGCCATGAAGACGCCGGCGGCGCTCCACGGCACCAGGGGCACCACCACCGTCCCCGAGTCCTCCGCCGTCCTGGAGAGATTCTTCGCCGCCAGATCCCGGCTCCGGTACGCCTCCCGGAAGAGCTCGCCCGGAACGATGATCGAGAGGTAGCTGGAGCCGGTGACCACCGCCGTGACGATCCCGGTGGCCACGGTGGACGCCACGAGCCCGAAGAGGCCCCGGACGACCGACAGCATCGCCTCCAGCACCCGGTCCAGGAGCCCGCACCCCTTCATGATGCCGGCGAATCCGAAGGCGCAGAGGATGACCAGCGTCACCTCCATCATCGAGCGCATTCCGCCCCGGGCCAGGAGGCTGTCCATCTCCTCGGAGCCCGTGACCGGCTCGTAGCCCATGACCGCCGCCGCGAGCGCGTCTCCCACGGGCTCGCCCTGGATCCAGACGGCGATCGCGGCCGCCAGGAGGGAGGCGGCCAGGATCCCGGGCAGGGTGGGCCGCTTGGAGAGGGCGAACCAGAGGACCACGGCGGCCGGGAGGAGGACCACCGGGTTCAGGTCGAATGCCCCCTCGAGGGCGGCCCGGAGAGGCTCGACGTCGGGCACCGCACCCTGCGCAACCCCAAGTCCGACCACGAGATAGACGGCCA
>CAZMPV010000141.1:5280-7073 GCA_964567985.1 uncultured Gemmatimonadaceae bacterium | reverse complement strand
ACGTCCTCTACCGGACGATGACCGTGCTCCTGATCCGCCTGGCCAACATGGGCTTCCCCGTCGTCGGGATCGCCGCCCGGGCGGTGCTGGTGGCGCTGCTGGAGTGGTACCGGAAGAGCGAGCTCTCCTCGGACCGGGCCGGGCTCCTGGCCGTCCAGGACCCGGAAGTGGCCATGAAGAGCATGCTCAAGATGGCCGGCGGCGGCGACCACGACGAGATGAACCTCCAGGAGTTCATTCGCCAGGCCGAGGAGTACCGGGAAGGCGGCGACGTGGCCGACCAGGTCTACAAGGTCCTGAACGTCGTCTGGACCACCCACCCGTTCTGGACGCTCCGGCTCTCGGAGATCCGCTCGTGGATCGAGTCCGGCGAGTACGATCGGATCGTCCGGGGCGAGTACCCCCGCGCCGACGAGCCCGACCCGGCCTACCAGGAAGACCTCAAGGCCGCGGCCGAGGCGTACACCGACGAAGCCCGGGACTTCGTGGACCACATGTCCGGCGCCGCCCGGCGCATGGCCGACGCCTTCATGGAGGGGTTCCGGAAGTAGGGGGCCTCCGGTTACCGTTTCCGGCGTGATGCATATCCTGATCGTCGGAAACGGGGGGCGCGAGCACGCCCTCCTCTGGAAGCTCCGCAGGGACGCTCCGGACGCCACCTTCCACGTCACGCGCCCGAACGGGGGCATGGACGGCGGGGTGCACGGCGTGGACCTCTCTCCCACGGACGTCCGGGGTGTGGCCTCCTGGGCCGCCGACGCCGGCGTCGATCTGGCCGTCGTCGGCCCCGAAGCCCCCCTGGCGGCGGGGATGGTGGACCGCCTGCGGGACCGCGGGGTCCCCGCCTTCGGCCCCACCGCCGAGGCCGCCCGGATCGAGGCCAGCAAGGCATTCGCCAAGGACCTCATGGCCGAGGTCGGCGTTCCCACGGCCTCCTACCGCACCTTCCGGGAGCTCGAGCCCACCCTGGAGCACATCCGGGAGGTGGGCGCTCCGTTGGTGGTGAAGGCCTCGGGGCTCGCCGGCGGGAAGGGCTCCCTGGTGTGCGAGAGCCTGGCGGCAGCCGAGGAGGCCGCCAGGGAGATCATGGCCGAGGAGGCCTTCGGCGACGCCGGAGACGTGGTCGTGGTCGAGGACTTCATGGAGGGCGAGGAGCTCTCGGTCTTCGCCCTGACCGACGGCGAGCACGTCGTGCTCCTGCCGTCGTCCCAGGACCACAAGCAGATCGGCGAGGGCGACACCGGCCTGAACACCGGGGGGATGGGGGCCTACGCGCCGGTCTCCATCGCCACACCCGAGCTCCTGGAGCGGGTCCGGGAGGAGATCCTCGCCCCGACCCTCGACGGCCTGGCCCGGAAGGGATGCCCCTATCGGGGCCTCCTGTACGCGGGCCTCATGCTCACCGACGAGGGGCCGAAGGTGGTGGAGTTCAACTGCCGCTTCGGGGATCCCGAGGCCCAGGTCGTCCTCCCCATGCTGGAGAGCTCCCTCCTGGAGCCGCTGCGGGCGGTGGCCGAAGGGGGGTCTCTCGAGGGCGTCGAATCCGAGGTCCGGGAAGGGGCGGCCCTGATCACGGTCCTGGCTTCGGAGGGCTACCCGGTCTCCTACGAGACGGGGTTTCCCATGGAGATCCCGCACGAGCTCCGGGACCACCCCGAGATCCTCCTCTTCCACGCCGGGACCCGGACGGACGAGGAGGGCGTGGTCCGGACCGCCGGGGGCCGGGTCCTCGGCGTGACGGGGCTGGGCACCACCCTCGCCGACGCCGCCGAGCGGAGCCGGACCGGGGCCCG
>CAZMPV010000141.1:0-5180 GCA_964567985.1 uncultured Gemmatimonadaceae bacterium | reverse complement strand
GAGACGATCGTCCGGGGCCTCCGGGACGCCCTCCCGGGCCGCACGCTCCGGGACGTCCGGATCATCCACGCCGACGTCCTGGCCGACGCGGCCGACGCTTTCCGCGAGGCCGTGAAAGGCCGGACCGTCCGGGGCGTAGAGCGGAGGGGGAAGAACGTCGTCGTAGCCCTGGACGGAGGTATCCGCATCGTGGTCAATCTCGGGATGACCGGGGCGCTCCTGCCGGACCCTCCCGCCGACGGCCCGGGGGCCGCCACCCACCCGGCGGTCGTCTTCGAGCTCGACCGCGGTCGGCTGGTCTACGACGACGTCCGACGCTTCGGCCGCCTGGAAGCCATGGACCGGGAGCGCTTCGAGACGTGGTCGGAGGCCCTGGGCCCCGAGCCCCTGGCCCCGGACTTCTCGGCCGAAGACCTCCGCCGCATCCTGGCCGGATCCCGCTCCCCGGTGCGGAGCCGGCTCCTGGACCAGCGCCGGCTGGCAGGGGTGGGCAACATCTACGCGAACGAAGCGCTCTGGCGGGCCCGGGTCCACCCGGCCCGACCGTGCCGGGAGCTGACGGCGGACGACGCCCGGCGGCTCCACGAAGCCCTCCGGGCCGTCCTCCGGGAGGCGGTGGAAGCCGGCGGGACCACGATCCGGGACTACCGGAACGCCGACGGCGACCCGGGCTCCTTCGGCCGCCGCCTCCGGGCTTACGGACGGGAGGGGGAGCCCTGCCCCCGCTGCGACACCCCCCTCCGGCGCATCGTTTTCGGCAACCGCTCCGCCTACCACTGCCCGTCGTGTCAGCCCGGACCGTCCGGTGATTCGGCCGATGCCGCCGACTAGGACCCGGGCCGCCGCGCTCCTCCTGCTCGCCGCCGTCCTCGCCGGCTCCGTCTCCGCCCAGGAGCGACCGGCGCCCGAGGGCGGTCCCGTCAGCGGCGAGGCCCTCCCGGTGGTGGCCGACACCCTGGAGAACGGGCTCCGGCTCTTCGTCCTCCCCCGGTCGACCTCCCCGACGGTCTCCTTCGTGGTGAGCTACCGGGTGGGGAGCGTCGACGAGCACCTGGGGAACACCGGGATCGCCCACCTGCTGGAGCACATGCTCTTCAAGGGCACCACGACCGTCGGGACCCGGGACGTCGAAGCGGAGCGGGCCCTTTTCCCCCGGATCGACTCCCTCGCGGCCCGGCTCGCAGACGCCCGGGCGGGCTCGGCACGCCTCGACTCGGCCCGCATCCGGACGCTCCGGGACTCGATCCGGGCCCTGGAGGACAGCGCCCGGACCTTCGTCGTCCCCAACGAGTTCGACGAGATCCTGTCCCGGAACGGAGCCCGGAGCCTGAACGCGACCACCACCGAGGAGAGCACCACCTACTTCGTCGAGCTTCCGGCCAACCGGGCGAAGCTCTGGTTCGTCCTCGAGGCGGACCGGATGGCGAACCCGGTCTTCCGGGGCTTCTACGCCGAGCGGGACGTGGTCGCCGAGGAGCGCCGGAGCCGGGTGGAGACCCGTCCGGGAGGACTCGTCCACGAGGCCCACATGGCCACCGCCTACCGGGTCCACCCGTACGGGGTCCCGGTGGTGGGCCACATGTTCGACATCCAGAACCTGACCCGCGGCCAGGCCCGGGAGTACTACGACCGCTTCTACGGGGCCCGGAACGCGGTGGTGGCCGTCGTGGGCGACGTGGAGGCCGACTCGATCCGGACGTGGGCGGAGCGCTACCTCGGGCGGGTCCGTCCCGGCGACACCCCGCCGCCCGTGCTGGCCACCGAGCCCGAGCAGAGCGGAGAGCGGCGGACCGAGGTGGTCTTCGACGCCGAGCCCCGGCTCAAAGTCGGCTGGCACGTCGTGGACGTCTTTCATCCGGACCGACCGGCCCTCGTCGTGCTCACGTCGATCCTGACCGGGGGCCGGACCTCCCGGCTCCACCGGCGCCTGATCCTCGAGGACCGGATCGCCACCTCGGTGACGTCGTCGGTGGGACCGGGGGACCTCGACCCGGGTCACTTCTCGATCAACGCGGTCCCCCGGGCGCCCCACGAGACCGGGGAGGTCGAGCGGGCGATCTACGAGGAGCTCGACCGGCTCCGGGAGCAGCCGCCGGACTCCCTGGAGCTGGCCCGGGTGCGCAACCAGCTCGAGGCGTCCCGGGTCCGCCGCCTCCGCTCCAACTTCGGTCTGGCATTCCAGATCGCCCGCTCCGCCACCCTCTACGGGGACTGGCAAACCACCTTCCGCTACACGGGTCGCCTGCAGGCGGTGACCCCGGCGGACGTCCAGCGGGTGGTGCGGCGCTACTTCACCCCGGAGAACCGGACGGTGACCACGCTGGTGCCGGAAGAGGGTGGGCGATGAGATCGAAGTGGGGTGCGCTCTGGCTCCTGGCCCTCGGGACAGGATCCCTCGGCGGGACGACGGCGGCGGCCCAGGAGACCCCGGCCGACACGACGCTCCGGCCACCGGTGGGGCGGGAGGCCGCCACCGCCCTGGAGTTCTCCGAGCTCGACTTCCGGCCGCCCGAGGCCCGGCGGGAGGAGGTGCGGGGTGTGCCGGTCCTCTTCGTCGAGGACCACACCCTCCCCCTGGTCGACGTCTACGCCCGCTTCGAGGGGGGATTCGCCAACTTCCCCCGGGACCGCTATGCGGCGGCGACCGGCGTGCCCGCCCTGATCCGCTCCGGAGGGACCCTGCGGCTGCCCCCGGACTCGGTGGACGCCCTGGTCGAGCTCTACGCCCTCCAGACCACCTTCGGCAGCGCCGGCGAGGGGGCGTTCAGCCAGATGAACACGCTGAGCGGGAACCTGGGGCCCGCGCTGCGTCTCTGGGCCGAGATGCTCCGGGAGCCCCGCTTCGACAGCGCCCAGGTCGAGGTGTGGCGGGGTCAGACGCTGGAGCGGGTCCGGCGCCGGGGCGACAACCCCCGGGGCCTCGCCTTCTCCGAGTTCAACAGGCTCATGTTCGGCGACCACCCCACCGGGTGGGAGATGGCGCCCTCGGACCTGGAGCCGGACGACGTGAGCCGGGAGGCCCTCCGCTGGGTGCACCGCCGGGTCTTCTGCCCGGAGAACATGTATCTGGGAATCACCGGCGACGTGACCTGGTCACGGGCCCGGGAGCTGCTGGACGAGATGCTCGCCGAATGGCCCGGGTGCCCCGAGCCGGTTCCCGAGGCGCCGGATCCCGAGCTCCGCCGGGAGGGCGGGGTCTTCCTGATCCCCCGGGACCTGGGGCAGAGCACCGTGGTCATGGCCGAGCCCGGCGGCGTCCGGCGGAGCCTGGAGGCCGACTACTTCGCCTCCCGGATCGCCAACTCGATCCTGGGGGGCGGAGGCTTCTCTAGCCGGCTCATGGAGCGGGTCCGGACCGAGGAGGGATTCGCGTATTCCGCGTCGTCGCTCTGGACGGCCCCGGCATCCCACGAGGGGATCGTGGGCGCGATCACCCAGACCCGGGCCGGGAGCACGATCGCGGCGACCCGGCTGATCCTCGAGGTCATCGGGGAGATGACGCGGCAGGCGCCGGAGCCCGACGAAGTCCGGACCTCGATCGAGGAGATCGTCAACGGCTTCGTCTTCAACTTCCAGAGTCCGGGCCAGATCGTCTCCCGCCAGCTCTTCTACCTGGCCCAGGACCTCCCCGCGAACTGGCTCGAGCGCTACCTGGAGGGGATCCAGGCGGTGGACGCGGCGGACGTCCACCGGGTCATGGCCACGCACGTGGATCCGTCGAAGATGACGGTCCTGATCCTGGGCGACCCGGAGCGCTTCGACGCGCCGGCCGACTCCCTGGATCTGGGCGAGCCCCGGATCCTGGAGATCGAGACGCCGTCCCCCTCTTCCGACTCGGCGGCGGCGGGACGGAAACCTCCGCCTACCTCCGGACTCCCACGTGGATCGCCGCGATCCCGAAGGTGAGGAGCCGCCACCCCACCTCCCGGAAGCCCGCCCCCTCCATCCGGCCGGCCAGGCCGTCGGGCCCGGGGAAGTCGCGCACCGACTCCGGCAGGTAGCGATACGCCCAGGGGTGGCCGGAGACGAGCCGGCCCACCACCGGCAGGATCCGGGTGAAGTAGAGCATGTAGAGGGTCCGGACCAGAGGGTTGGGGGGCACGGTGAACTCCAGGATCACCAGCCGTCCGCCCGGTCGGAGCACCCGGTGGAGCTCGGCCAGTCCCCGCTCCAGGTCTGCCAGGTTCCGGACCCCGAAGGCGACCATCGCCCCGTGGAAGATCCCCTCGCCGAAGGGCAGTCCCAGGGTGTCTCCGCAGAGCGGGTGGATCGGGGCGCCGTCGAGCTTCTCCTTCCCCTCCACGAGCATGGGGCGGGCGAAGTCGGCCGCCACGACGCCGCCCCGGAAGCGGGGGCGTCCCGTCAGCTCGAGGCTCAGGTCGTAGGTCCCGGCGCAGGCGTCCAGGTAGAGGCCGCCGGGCGACGCCGTCCACTCCAGGGCGTCCACGGCCCGCCGCCGCCAGCGCCGGTCGATGTTGAGGCTGAGGACGTGGTTCAGGAGGTCGTAGCGCGGCGCGATCTCCGAAAAGATGCGTCGCACCTGCCGTTCTCGGCCCGGGCCCTGGTTGGGCTCGGCGGGGTTCTCCGTGGTCGCCATCGAGCGCGATTCGCCATAGACTGAGGGGCGGCGACGCCGGGGTCCGCCACCGCCGGAAGGGTCGACCTCTTCCCGGGACCGGGAAGGTAGAGACGCGGCGGGCCGGGCTCAACGGGCCGAACGGCTCCCGCAGAGCGGGCTCGACCGGCGCCCGACACACCCGGGAACGTCGGACGTCCGGAAGGGACGCTCCGAAACAGCGGCCCCGTCCGCGTCGTAGTCGAAGCCCGGGATCCCCAGATCCGCGAAGGGACGTTTCCAGCACCGGTGGAATACGCCGACATCGACGACCGGAAGCTCGCCACCCTGGCCGCGGACGGCCGGGAGGGGGCGTTCCGGGAGCTTCTCTCCCGGTACGAGCGGCCGGTCTTCTCCCTGGTGTACCGCATGGTCCGGGACCGGACCCTGGCGGAGGACCTGGCCCAGGAGGCCTTCGTCCGGGCCTTCAACGCCATCGACACGTACGATCCCAGCTACAAGTTCAGCAGCTGGATCTTCAAGATCGCCAACAACCACACGATCGATCACCTCCGGAAGAAGAAGCTCGACACGGTCTCGATCCACGGCTCCCCCCACGCGGACT
>CAZMPV010000140.1:2881-7092 GCA_964567985.1 uncultured Gemmatimonadaceae bacterium | reverse complement strand
CTCGGCGTGGTGGCCCTGCTCTTCCTCCTGATCACGAAGTACGAGTGGCACGTCTTCATCGCCCTGCTGGTGCCGATCCTCCTCTTCGCCGCCGTGCCATGGGTGGACCGGGAGCTCTTCATCGAGGCCTTCGAGCAGGGCTTCGGCCGGACGATCCAGAGCATCGCCGTGGTCATCGTCCTGGGCTCGATCCTGGCCGAGGCGCTGAAGCACACCGGGGCGGTGGAGCGGATCACCTCGTCGATGATCGAGTGGGTGGGCGAGACCCGGATGCCCCTGGCGCTGACCCTGAGCGGCTTCGTCATCGGGATCGCCATCTTCTCGGACGTGGGCTACGTGATCCTGAACCCCCTGATCCACTCCTCGGCGGCCAGCACCGGCCTCAACATGAGCGTCATGTCCACCGGGCTGGTGGGGGCGATGCAGCTCACCCACGCCCTGGTGCCGCCGACGCCGGGCCCCCTGGCCGCGGTGGCCCTGGTGGAGGCCGACATCGGCCGGGTGATCCTCTTCGGCAGCGTGGCGACCTTCGTCGGGGCCCTGGCCGGCTGGGCCTTCTCCATGATCGTGGGGCCGAAGATCGAATCGCCCCCCTCCGAGGAGTTCGTCGGCCAGTCCTTCGAGGCCCGGGGCCGGGAGGACGAGCTGCCCTCCACGGCGTGGGCCTACGCGCCGATCCTCATCCCCCTGGTGCTGATCGCCGGGCAGAGCGTCGCCTCCTTCACCCTCCCCGACGACCACATCGTCAACGCGGTGATGCTCTACCTGGGCTGGCCCGTCGTGGCCCTGGGGATCGGCGTCCTCATCGCCTACCGGAACACCACCCGGGAGCACGCCGAGGAGCGGAAGGACGAGTGGATCGAGAACGCGCTCCGGATCTCGGCCATGATCATCATGGTCACGGGCCTCGGCGGCTCGCTGAGCTTCATCCTCCGGGAGACGCCGGCCGTGGACGCCATCGCCGAGGCCACGGCCGCCACCGGCCTCCCCGCCATCTTCCTGCCCTTCGTGCTCGGAGTGATGGGCAACATGATCACCGGCTCCACGACCGTGGGCGTGATCACCGCCGCCTCAATCGCCGCCCCCATGATGGACACCCTGGGGCTCAGCCCCGAAGCCACCATGCTCTCGGGAGCGGCGGGCTCGATCATCATCAAGTACGTGAACTCGAGCTACTTCTGGGTCTGCACGTCGCTCTCCCGGATGTCGCTGCGGTCGGCGCTGATCTCCTACGGCGGGGTGACGCTGGTGAACGGCATCTTCGCCATGGCCACGGTCTATGCCCTCTGGGCGGCGGGGCTGATCTGAGCGTCCTACTCGCCCCTGGCCACGGCCGGTTCGATGGGTCACCTTAGCGATCCACGACCGCGTTCACTCACCCGCGAGCACACATGGATCTGCAGATCACCGGCGAAGTCGTCGAAATCCTGGAGGAGAAGTCCGGGGAGAGCAGCAACGGCCCCTGGCGGAAGCAGGACTTCATCCTGGAGACCCAGGGCCAGTATCCCCGGAAGGTGTGCATCACCCAGTGGGGCGATCGCATCGAGGAGTTCGACGTCCAGGAGGGCGAGACGCTGACCGCCTACATCGACATCGAGAGCCGGGAGTACAAGGGCCGCTGGTACACCGACGTGAAGGCCTGGCGGGTGGAGCGGAACGAGCAGCTCCAGCCCGAGGGCGGTCCCCAGGAGCCGGAGGACGATCCCTTCGGCGCCCCCGGCGGCTCCGAGCCCGACGACGACCTGCCCTTCTGAGGGGAGGGGCACGCCGCCAGTGAGCAGTCCCCTTCCCCGCTGGTTCGACCTCTTCGGCGCCGACTCCGCCGGCGGCTGGTCCCGGCGGCGCTTCCTCCGGGTGAGCCGGGACGTGGCCGCCCTGATCGCCGCCGGCGCCCTTCCCGCCTGGCGCTCCGACGCCCGGCCCCGCTTCCAGGAGAACCCCTTCACCCTGGGCGTGGCCTCGGGAGATCCGACACCGGGGGGCGTCGTTCTCTGGACCCGCCTGGACACCGACGCCGTCCGGAGCGCCGGGGCCCGGGGACGCGGCGTCGCGGTCCGCTGGGAGGTGGCCGACGACGAGGGCTTCCAGCGGGTCGTCCGCTCGGGTGAGAACCGGGCACTCCCCGAGCTCGGCCACTCGGTCCACGTGGAGGTCGAGGGCCTGGAGCCCGGCCGCCCCTACTGGTACCGCTTCGACGTGGGCGGCGCCGCCAGCCCGGTCGGCCGGACGCTGACCGCCCCGGCCCCCGGATCCTCGCCGGAGAGCCTCCGCTTCGCCTTCGCCTCGTGCCAGCACTACGAGCACGGCTACTACACGGCGTACCGCCACATGGTGGAGGAGGACCCGGACCTGATCGTCCACCTGGGCGACTACATCTACGAGCGCCGCTGGGGAGAGGTCGTCCGGGACGCGGCGCCGGAGGAGATCTTCACGCTGGACGACTACCGGGGCCGCTATTCCCTCTACCGCTCCGATCCGGACCTCCAGGCCGCCCACGCCCACTGCCCGTGGATCGTCACCTGGGACGACCACGAGGTGGACAACAACTACGCCGACGCGGTGCCCGAGGACGGCCAGGCCCGGGAGGCGTTCCTCCTGCGCAGGGCGGCGGCGTACCAGGCATACTACGAGTTCATGCCCCTCCGGCGCTCGTCGCTCCCCACCGGCCCGAACATGCAGCTCTTCCGGCGGCTCGACTTCGGCGACCTGGCCAGCTTCCACGTCCTGGACACCCGCCAGTACCGGGACGACCAGGCGTGCGGCGACGGCCGCAAGCCCCGCTGCTGGCCCGCCGAGGCCCGGGACCGCACCCTCCTGGGTCCCGAGCAGGAAGTCTGGCTCCGGGACGGGCTCCGGAAAAGCCCGGCCCGCTGGAACGTCCTGGCCCAGCAGATTCGGATGGCCCGGGCCGCGGTTCCGGGGGGTGGGCGCGACGGCGACGAGCGGGAGTACTCCCTGGACATGTGGGACGGCTACCCGGCGGAGCGCCAGCGGCTGCTGGACTTCCTGGCGACCGAGCGCCCCGGAAACCCCGTCGTCATCACCGGTGACATCCACTCCCACTGGGCGTCGAACCTCGAGCGGGACTTCGACGATCCGTCCTCCGAGACCGTCGGCGTGGAGCTGGTGGGCTCCTCGATCACCTCCGGCGGCGACGGCCGGGAGAGCTACGACGGGATGGACCGGACGCTGGAGGCCAATCCCCACATCCGCTTCTTCAACGCCCACCGGGGGTACGTGAGCGTGACCCTGGACAGGGACCGCCTCCGGAGCGACTTCCGGGTCGTGCCCTACGTGAGTCGGGAGGGCGCGCCCCGGGAGACCCGGGCGAGCTTCGTCGTCGAGGACGCCCGGGGCGGGCTCCAGCGGCTGTAGCCTCCGGGCGAGCACGAGACGGGGGGCGCCGAGCCAGCCCCCCTCTACGGCCGCACCACCCCCACCTCCCCCTCGATCACCATCCGGGTGTCCAGCGCCTCGCTGAGCTCCCGGACCTCCTCCAGGACGGTCCGGGCCCTCTCGCCGGTCAGGAGGAAGGGCTGGGAGAGCTCGTTCCCGCTTCCGGCCACCGGCAGCACCTCGACGCGCTCGATGCCCTCCGGCGTCAGGATCAGCCGGGCCAGGTAGTTGTCGCCCCAGTACGTGTGATTGTGGCCGAAGATCAGGTTGCCCAGGGAATAGACGATCGGCTTCCCCCGATAGAGCTCCACGCCCCTCGGCACGTGGGGGTGATGGCCCAGGATCACGTCGGCCCCCGCGTCGATCATCCGCCGGGCGAAGGCGCGGGCGTCGGGGTGGGTCTCCTTCGCGTTCTCGATCCCCCAGTGGAAGGAGAGGACGACGAAGTCCACCCGGTCCCGGACCCTGTGGACGTCCTCCTCGATGACGAAGGGATCCAGGGGGACCACGCCCGAGCGGTCCGGCTGAGCGAAGGCCGAGCGGCCGGCGTTCACGAACTGGGCGTAGCCCAGGAAGGCGACCCGGATCCCGTCCCGCTCCACGACGAAGGGGCGTCGGGCGTCGGCCAGGTCCCGGCCGGTCCCCACGGCGCCGATCCCCGCCCGCCAGAGCGCCTCCCGGGTGTCGCGCAGCCCCTCGCCCTCGGCGTCCAGGGCGTGGTTGTTGGCCGTGGCCACCACGTCGATCCCGGCCCAGGCCAGCCCGTCGGCGAAGGCCGTGGGGGTCCGGAAGGCGCCGCTCCAGCGGGCGTCGTC
>CAZMPV010000140.1:0-2781 GCA_964567985.1 uncultured Gemmatimonadaceae bacterium | reverse complement strand
CCCTCCACCTCGTGGAGCGCCACGTCCGACGCCTCGCCCGCGGCCCGGATCCGACGGGCCTCCTCCTCGCCGATCACCGACGACCCTGAGGCCCGGACGAAGTGGATCGCCCCGGGCCTCTCCCGATCCTCGACCACGTCCCAGGCGTCCTCCCGGAAGTAGCTCCGGAGGAGCGCCTCCATGAGATCGGGCGAGATCGACCACCGGAGCCGGCCGTCGTCGCCCCGTTCCAGGTTCGTGGCCATCCACTGGGCCACCATCCGGGGCACCCCGTCCCCCTCCAGGGCCGAGACGGCCTCGGACCGGTCGTCGAAGGAGCCGCCGTGCGCCCGGAGGTGCCCGAGCATCTCCCAGGGCAGCCCGCCGGGCTCCCGCTTCGACGGCGACGCGTCGACGACCCATACCTGGTCCGCCTCGAATCCCGGGTGGAGGGTGAGGAGGGCGACCTTCCCCCCGTAGGAGTGCCCCAGGAGCACGTCCGGCGCCGGGCCCAGCCCGATCACGTCCTCGGCGGCGGCCTCCACCGTGTGGGGCGGTTCGAGCTCCGGCGACTCGCCGTGGCCCCGGAGATCCACCAGCTCGGCGGCCCACTCCGGATTCGACTCCACCAGCATGGTCGCGAAGCGTCGGAGGTTGCGGCCCCGTCCGTAGATCCCGTGCAGCATCCGGATCGTCCGGTCGGGAGAGGCGTCGGGGGCCCGGATCGTCTCGGTGTGGAGGGGTGGAGGCATGGTCGGGGAGGATCGGCGGTGGGGGCCGGACCTACGCCGCGTCCAGCGCCCCCCGGACCATCCGGACGAGCTCCTCGAGGTCGAAGGGCTTCTCGATGAAGTGCTGCCGGGGCCCCAGGTCCAGGGTGAAGTCCAGCTCGAGGGGTGTGTAGCCGGAGGTGTAGATGACCACCGTCTCCGGCCGGCTGTCGAGGTAGGCCTCGGCGACCTCCCGTCCGTCCCCGTCCGGGAGGCCCAGGTCCGTGAGCAAGAGGTCGACCGGCACGTCGGGGTCGGACACCACCGCCAGCCCTTCGGCCACGCTCCCGCATCCCAGGACCCGATACCCCGACCGCTCGAGGACCCGCCTCACCGCCCGGCGGACCGCGTCCTGGTCCTCGACCAGGACGATCGTCTCGGTCCCTTCGACCGTGTCGGAGGCGTCGGATGGAGTGCCGGTCAGGGCCCCGTCGGTCAACTCGTCCGTCCCGGCCCGGGGCAGGTAGATCTCGAAGCGGGTGCCGCGACCCACCTCGCTCTCCACCCGGATGTCGCCTCCGGTCTGCTTGACCACGCCGTACACCGTGGAGAGCCCGAGGCCCGTTCCCTCATTCTTGCTGGTGTAGAAGGGTTCGAAGATCCGGGGCAGCTCCTCCTCGCTGATCCCGGTCCCCGTATCGGTCACCGCGAGGACGGCGTGCCATCCGGGCTCCAGCTCCTCGAGCTCGCCGGGCGGGGATTCGCCGACTTCGGCGGCCCGGGCCTCGATGGTCACCGTCCCCCCCTCCGGCATGGCGTCCCGGGCATTCACCACCAGGTTCATCATCACCTGCTCGAGCTGACCCCGATCGACCCGCACGGGCAGAGGCTCGTCGGCCAGCGCCAGCTCGACCTCGATGGTCTCCTCGAGCAGCCTCTCCAGCATGGAGACCATCTCCCCGACCGCCCCGCAGAGATCGAAGACCTGGAGGGCGGCCACCTGCTGCCGGCTGAAGGCAAGGAGCTGCTGGGTGAGCCGGGCGCTGCTCCTCGCGGCCTCCTGGATCTCTCGGAGATCCTCTCGGGCACCGTCCTCGAGATCTGGGCCGTCGAGAAGGACGTCGGTCAACGTCGTGATCACCGTGAGATAGTTGTTGAAGTCGTGGGCCACCCCTCCGGCGAGCTGGCCCACGGCCCGGAGCTTCTCCGCCCGCTGCAGCTGATCTTCCAGCTCCGCCTTGCGACGGCGAGTCCGGTGCGTGTCGATTCCGTGGGCCAGGTCGCCGCCGAGCTCGGAGAGCACCTCGAGCTCCTGCTCGTCGAAGGCGTCCGGCTCGTCCGAGTAGATGCTCAGCGCTCCCAGAGAGGATCCGTCTGCCACGAGGGGGATCGCGATCTTGGAGCGGAAGCCCCGACCCAGGGCTTCCCGTTCCCAGACCTCGGCATCTTCCGCCGGATCGACGTGGCGGACCACGACGGGAGAGCCCGTGCGAACGGCCGTCGCGATCGGCCCCCGGGACTCCTCGCCGGCCAGCGACAGGGGGAGGCTGTCGAGGTACTCGCCGTTCTCGCCCCGGTGTGCCACGGGGTGGATCCGGCTCGGGTCCTCCTCGTCGATGTAGGCGATCCAGGCGAAGGTGTAACCGCCCACGTCCACGGCCACCTGGCACATCTTCTCGAGGATCTCTTCCTCGCTCGACGACCAGACCAGCGTCTGGTTCGCCGCGCTGATGACCCGGAGGGCGCGGTTGGTGCGGCGGAGCTCCTCCTCGGCGGCGACCTTTTCCGTCACGTCCTGTCCGACCGCGACGAAGTGGGTGATCTCGCCGGCGGCGTCCCGGACCGGGGTGATCGTCTGCTCCTCCGGATAGAGGGTACCGTCCTTGCGCCGATTCACGATCCGGCCCTCCCACACCTCTCCCCCCAAGACGGTATTCCAGAGATCCTCGAAGAAGGCGTCTTCGTGGTGGCCGGAACGGACGAGCTCGCTGAAGGTGCGTCCCACGGTCTCCTGGCGGGTGTAGCCGGTCATGGCCGTGAAGGCGGGGTTCGCCCATTCGATGACGCCCACCCGGTCCGTGATGACGATGGC
>CAZMPV010000139.1:3666-7121 GCA_964567985.1 uncultured Gemmatimonadaceae bacterium | reverse complement strand
CGTCGCGCCGGCCCCGGCCCCCGCCCAGGAGCTCCCCCAGGCGCCGTACCTGACCACGCCCACGGGCACGGTCCAGCGCATGCTTGAGCTGGTGGAGGTCACCGCCGCCGACACCGTCTACGACCTGGGCTCCGGCGACGGCCGCATCCCGATCATCGCGGCGGCCCGCTACGGGGCGACGGCGGTCGGCGTGGAGCTCCGCCGGGACCTGGTCGAGGAGGCCCGGGATCGGGCCGGGGCCACCGGCGTGGCCGACCGGGTGCGCTTCGTCCACGACGACCTCTTCGACGTCGACCTGGCCCCGGCCACGGTGGTGACCGTCTACCTGCTGCCCAGCGTGAACCTCCGGCTGCGGCCCAAGCTCCTCCGGGAGCTCAGGCCCGGGGCCCGGGTGGTCTCCAACGGCTTCTCCATGGGCGAGTGGGAGGCCGACCGGACGGTCCGGGACCTGGAGGACCACATGGTCCTCTACGCCTGGATCGTCCCGGCCGACGTGAGCGGCCGCTGGAGGCTGACGACGCCGGACGGCCCGGAGGTCGTCCTCGACGTCGCCCAGCGCTTCCAGGAGCTGCGGGTGGAGGCGACGGCCGCCGCCGCACCGGGAGGGGCCGGCGGAGCGGGTGGCGGCGTCGAGGTCACCGACGTCGAGCTCGAGGGCAGGGACCTCTCCTTCGGGCTGACGCTCCCGGCGGGCGGGGGAGGGGAGGGCTCGGGCGCCGATCCCGTCCGCTACCGGGGCACGGTCACCGACGGCCGGATCGAGGGCGTGACTGCCACCGGCGAGGCCTGGTCGGCGGTCCGGATCTCGGGGGGCGAGGGCTCCCTCGAGACGTGGAGCGGCGGGCCGCCCTGACCCGCCCGGCTCGCTCCGCCCCGACGGCCCACCGGCTTGCCCGCCCCGCGGCTCCCACCTAGCCTGCCAGTGCCCCGTCCCCGCGGGGCCCCGCCTCGGAATCGGAAAGAAGCCTCGACTTCACGACGGAGGACCCAGAGAGATGAGCGACGAGACGAAGGGCGTCGGCCGACGCGAGTTCGTGCGCAGGAGCCTGGCCGCGGGCGCCGGGATGGCGGTCCTCGGCAAGGGCGCCGAGCCCGTCCTGGCCGAGGCGCCCCGGCGCCGGGCCCAGGGCACCCCGCTGATCATCACCAGCCACACCAACGACACGGGCCGGGACGCCATGACCCGGGCCTGGGAGATCCTCTCCGGGGGCGGCTCCGCCCTGGACGCGGTGGAGAAGGGCGCCAACGTCATCGAGGTGGACCCCGACGACCACAGCGTCGGCTACGGGGGGCTGCCCAACGAGGACGGCGTCGTCCAGCTCGACGCCTGCATCATGGACGGCCGGACCTACAACGCGGGCTCGGTGGGGGCGCTCCAGAACATCAAGAACCCCGCGTCGGTGGCCCGCCTGGTCATGGAGCGGACCGACCACATCATGCTCGTCGGCGAAGGGGCGCTGGAGTTCGCCCGCTCCTTCGGCTTCGAGGAGACCGAGCTCCTGACCCCCGAGGCCCGGGAGATCTGGCTCCGCTGGCGGGAGCGCCACTCGGACGAAGACGACTGGGGTCCGCCGGACCACCTGGTGGGCACCGACCTGGCCCCGGAGATGCAGAGCCCCATGGAGTTCGAGCACGGCACGACCAACGTCCTCAGCGTGGACTCGATGGGCAACGTCTCCGGCATCACCACGACCAGCGGCCTGAGCTGGAAGGTGCCGGGCCGGGTCGGCGACTCGCCGATCATCGGCGCGGGCCTCTACGTGGACAACGAGGTGGGCGCCGCCGGCGTGACGGGCCGGGGCGAGGACGTGATCAAGTCGTGCGCGTCGTACTTCGTCGTCAACCAGATGCGCAACGGCCGCACGCCCCAGCAGGCGTGCGAGGACGCCGCCGACATGATCGTGGGCAAGTACGAGGCCGTGGGCATCGACTTCATCCCCGGCGAGAAGTTCGTCGCCATCAGCAAGGACGGCGACTACGGCGCGTGCCGCCTGGGCAGCGACCGGCCGGCCCGGATCACCGTCCACAACGACGAGGGGCTCCAGACCTACGAGGGCGCCAACAAGTACCCGCGCTAGCGGATCTCCACGGCCTCGGCCCGTCCCTGGGCGGGGCACGACTCGGCGATGCCGCCCCGGGCCCAGACCCGGACCCGGGTGCCGACGGTCAGCTCCTCGACGCGGGCCTCGATCAGCTCGCCGGTCGCGTTCCGCCGGGCGATCTCGGTGAACTCCTCGACGGTGAAGATGATCCCGCAGGGGTCGTCGTCGCCCTCCTTCACGTGAAAGGTGGGCTGCCCCTCGTCGCTGAAGCTGGTGGCGACGTCCCGGGCCACGATCGGCCCTTCGATGGTCGCCCGGGTGTCGGGCAGCTCCAGGTCGGAGGGGGAGCTGCACGTCGGCAGGACGAGGACGGCACAGAGAAGCAGGAAGGGTCGGGCGGTCATCGGTCCCTCGGCTCGGGTGCTTGCTTTGCCGTGAGAACGAGCGGGGAGGCGGTTCCGTGACAGGGTGCCCGGGGCCGGCGTGTCGCGGGTGTGGAGCCGGGCGGGCGCCTCAGCGCCGCTGGCCCGTCCGGGTGTAGATCAGCACCACGCCGTTCCGGGCGTGGACCCCGTAGATCGAGCTCGCCTCCAGGGGCGAGAGCACCTCGATGCGCCGGACGTTCGTCGGATCCATGCTCATGAGGAACTCGGCGGGGTTGGGCAGCCGCCGGTCGTCGACGTAGACCTCGACCATGTTGCACCCCTCGCCGAAGCGGGGCGACTGGGCCCGGGAGGTCTCGATGCAGATGGCGGGGATGTCGGCGTTTCCGGTCAGCGTCTGCTGCCGGACGTTGGTGATGCTGAGCCCCGGGACGTTCGCCGTCCGGAGGAGCCCGGGGACGTCTCCGACGCGGTGGACCACCTCGTCGATCTCTTCGACGGTCAGGACGTCGGCCCGGGTGCCCCGGGCTTCGACGGATCCCATCATCCCGATCCCCGTCGTCGTCCGGCCCTCGACCTCCACCTCGATCGGGTCCAGGGCGATCGCCTCGGTGGCCATCCGGACCTGGATCCGCACGGTCTCGGCGCTCCGCACCAGCACCGAGTCCCGGACCGTGCCGTAGGCCAGGTGCTCGACTTCGAGGTCGTGCATCCCCGGGGCGACCCTGGCGAAGCCGGCCCGGCCCTCGGCGTCGGTGAACCTCTCGCCTTCCACGCCATCGAGGCGGACGGTGGCGCCCTCGATGGGGTTTCCGGAGTCGTACTCGGAGACCCGGACCACGACCGGCGTCGGCTGGGTCAGCTCCATCTCCAGGTCCTGGATCTCGGGCTCGTCGCCGGAGAGCTCGATGCCGGTCGCGCCCACCGCCCGATCCAGGAAGTGGGCGCTCACCGTGGCGATCCGGCCCTCGGGCAGCGTGCAGAAGCGGTAGCGGCCGCCGTCGTCGGTCTCGGTGGTGAGCGTGCCGCC
>CAZMPV010000139.1:0-3566 GCA_964567985.1 uncultured Gemmatimonadaceae bacterium | reverse complement strand
GGCTCGGCCCGGAGGCTGTCCCAGACGACGCCGGTCAGGGTGGCCCGGTCGCCGGCGATGTCCAGGTCGCCCCGGACGGTGCTGAGCTCGACGACCTCGCCGCCGACCTCCCGGATCCCGGCCAGCACCTCCCGGTTCCGCTCCTGGCCCTGGAGGAGGAGCTGCTGGGTCTGGCCCCGCACCGGCATGCGGATCGACCACCGGCTCACCATCCAGGCGCCGGTCGGGAGCCGCCGGAAGCGGACCTCGCCGCCGAGCTCGTCCGAGGCCCGCACGCCCTCGAGGCCGGTGTAGCGGAACTCGAGGCGCTGGAGCTCGGCGGACACCTCGTCCACCCAGAGCGTGCCCCGGATGTCCGGCACGTCCCGGCCCTCCACCGGCGTGAACTCCAGGCCCACCATGCCGAAGGTGCCCTCCTCCTCGCCCCGGACCACCCGGAAGCAGTGGGTCCGGAGGAAGCCGTCGGACTGGAGCGCCCGGACGTCGGGGGCGTGGTAGAAGACCTCGCCGTTGCGCCGCTGGACGTAGCCGTCCCGGACCAGGGAGGCGGGCTCGGGGGCGACGAAGGGCTGCTCGGCGAATCCGGTCCGGGTGCGAACCGTCTCGTCCCGGACGGTCATCGTCTCGGGATCCAGGCGCCGGCTGAAGCGCCGGATCCGGTAGCGCACCACGCCGGAGCTCTCGACCCAGCGGGTCACCGAGAGCGCCTTTTCGATCTCCTCCCAGATCCGGTTCAGCTCGCCGCCGTCGGTGGGCTCGACCTCGCACTGCCGCTCGGCGCTCACGGAGATGCCCTCGAGCTCGACGGCGGTGGCCGACACCTGGAGGTCCCGGCGGACGGTCTGGCCTCCGACGACCACGGGCTCGGAGGTGACGGTCTCGAATCCGATGCGCTCGGCCCGGAGCGTGTAGGTGCCGGGGGCCGGGGCCTGGATCATGTAGCCGCCCGTGGCGTCGCTCAGCGTCGCGGCCCGGCGGGCGCCGGTCGAGTCCACCAGGCTCACGAAGACGCCCTGGAGCGACGCGCCGGTGCGGGCCTCGGAGACCTCGCCCCGGACCACCTGGGCCCGGAGGGGCGCGGAGGACGCGGCCGCCAGGAGGGCCGCGAGGAGGATCGTGGACGAAGTGCGCGTCGCCGTGCTCATGTCGTTTTCTGATACGCCTCGACCGCGCCCAGGTTACGGGTCCGCGGAAGACGCCCGGCGGGCGGGGGTCAGGGGGCCCCGTCCTCGCCGTCGACGCGCACGCTGTCGCCGAGCTGGACGCCGTGGCGGTCGAACCAGCCCCGGTTCACCTCCAGGGCCCGGACGTACTCGACGCCGGGGTCGTAGTGGGGGCAGCCGTGGGGCGCCCAGCTCTCGCAGGGCTCCATGGTCCGGATGCTCCGGATCACGCCGGCGCTGTCCAGGAAGGCGATGTCCAGCGGGATCCGGGTCCGCCACATCCAGAAGCCGGAGGTGTCGGCCTGGACGGAGTCGAAGACGAAGATCATGCCCGAGGTGTCCGGCAGGCTCGGCCGGCCCATGAGGCCGTACTCCCTCTGCTCCGGGCTCCGGGCCACCTCGACCAGGAGGCGGGTCGAGTCGCCGCCGCCCCCGACCCACGCGGTGGCCGTGTCGAAGGCGATCGGCGAGCTCCACGGCTCCTCGGCGTCCCGGCAGCCGGCGGCCAGCGCGACCGGGACGAGGGCGAGCGCGACGACGAGGGCCCAGCGTCTCATTCGCTCGTCCCCTTCGAGGGAACGGGCTCCCGGCCCTCCGCTCCGGACCAGAGGAAGGGGATCCCCGCGGCCAGGACCGCCACGCCCAGGATCGCCCCGGCCCCTGCGTAGCGGAGCGACGCCCACGTCATGTAGCCGGCGGCGGCGCAGAAGAGGAGGGGCGTCAGCGGATAGCCCGGGACCCGGAAGGGCCGCTCGGCGTCGGGCCGGCGCCGGCGGAGGACGACGACGGCGGCCCCGGTGGCCAGCAGCACCAGCCAGAAGACCGGGGCCGTGTAGGCCACCATTGCCTCGAAGCCGCTCCGCTGGAAGGCGCCGAAGGACACCAGGCCCAGGCTGATCGCGCCCTGGGCCAGGAGCGCGTTCACCGGCGTCTTGCGCTCGCCCTGCCACCGGCCCATGAGCCGGAAGACGCGCCAGTCCCGGCCCAGGGCGTAGTTGCTCCGGGCGCCGGTGATCACGGTGGCGTTGGCCGAGGAGAGGGCCGCCAGGATGACGGCGGCGCCGGCGGCCCGGGCGCCCCACGGCCCCAGGGCCCGGCGGAGGAGCTCGGCGGCCACGGCGTCGGAGGCGGCGGTCCCGGAGAGGCCCAGGCCGGCCAGGTAGGCGGCGTTCACGGCCACGTAGAGCGCGGTGATGCCGCCGATTCCCCAGAGGAGCGCCCGGCCGACGCCCCGGGCCCGGTCCCGGACCTCGGCCGAGAGGTAGGCCCCCTCGCTCCAGCCCCCATAGGCCAGGAGTACGAAGACCAGGGCGAGGCCGATCGAGCCTTCCCCGGCGCCGGAGGGCGCCGCGGGGCCCGGGGGCGCCCCGGCCGCGCCGGTCAGCCGGAACCCGGCCGCGACCACGGCGGTCGTGCCCGCCACCGCGGCGGCCGTGAGGAGGTACTGGGCCCGCCGCCCCGGGTGCAGCCCCGCCACGTTCACCCCGGTCAGGGCGACGACGACCGCCCCGGCCAGGGCGGGCGAGGCGGGCCAGCCCAGCCCGGCCAGCTCGGCCACGTAGTCCCCGAAGACGAAGGCGAGGATCGCGATCGAGCCGGTCTGGATCACCGTCATCCGGGACCAGGCGACGAGGAAGCCGGCCCGGGGTCCGTAGGCCCGGCTCACGAAGTGGTACTCCCCGCCGGCGTCGGGGTGGGCGGCGGCGAGCTCCGCGTAGCAGAGCGCCCCCACCAGGCTGATCGCGCCGCCCAGGACCCAGACGCCCAGGTAGGCCAGGGGGCCGTCCACGTTGGCCGCCACCACCGGCGGGCTCCGGAAGATGCCCACCCCCAGGACCACCCCCGCCACCAGGACGGCGGCGTCCAGGGCGGTGAGGACCCGCTCCGGACGGTCGGCGTCGCCGGGGTCCCGGTCGGGACCGTCGGCGCCGGGGGGGGCTGCCCCGGCCTCGGGCGTCGCGCTCACCGGGCCCCGGACGGAGCGTTGGTGGTGTCCCGGGTCAGCGGCACGAAGCGCACCGGGCTCAGCTCCTCCCTCACCACCTCGCCGTCGGCCCTCTTCCGGACGAGGGTGAGGATCTGCATGCCGCCCTCGGGGCCCCGGGGGACGACCATCCGGCCGCCGGGGGCGAGCTGCTCGATCAGGGGCGGCGGGATGCGCTCCGGCGCCGCGGTCACGACGATCGCGTCGAAGGGGGCGTGCTCGGGCCAGCCGCCGTAGCCGTCGCCGTGGCGCACGGTGACTTCCTCGTAGCCCAGGCGCCGGAGCCGCTCCCGGGCCGAGCGGGCCAGGGCGCCGACGATCTCGACGCTGTAGACGGCGTCGGTGATCTCGGCCAGCACCGCCGCCTGGTAGCCCGAGCCCGTGCCCACCTCCAGCACCTTCTCGCCGGGCTCGAGCTC
>CAZMPV010000138.1:0-7172 GCA_964567985.1 uncultured Gemmatimonadaceae bacterium | reverse complement strand
GCGTCGTGGATCGCCACCGCCAGGGCCAGGGAGTACGGCGGGTGCTCGAAGAGCGGATAGGTGTCCATCTCCACTTCGTGGTAGTAGACCCGCTCCCGGAAGCCCGTGAGCCGGAAGGGCTGGGCGTAGGAGATGAAGTGCACCTCGTGGCCCCGCTCGGCCAGCTCGAGACCCAGCTCGGTGGCCACCGCCCCCGATCCGCCGTACGTCGGATAGCACGTGATTCCGATCTTCACGTCCCCACCTCCCTTTCCCCATCTCGGGTGTCCGCCCACGCCTCCTCGACCGCCCGGGCCTGCTCGTCCACGGGCGCCGTGGCGTCCAGCCGCACCGCGTCGTCCGGAAGCTGGTTCCGGAACCAGGTGAGCTGCCGCCGGGAGTACTGTCTCGTCGCCGTCTCCATGCGCTCCAGGGCCTCCTCCAGGGAGATCTCGCCCCGGAGGTGGGCGGCCACGTCCCGGTAGCCGGTCCCGCTCATCCCCGGATCGTCGGCTCCGTAGCCGGCCTCCAGCAGGCGGCGGACCTCGTCCACCAGCCCGTCCCGGATCATCGCATCGGCCCGGGCCCGGATCCGCCGGTCGAGCTCCTCCCGGGGCAGCTCCAGGCAGACCACCAGGCCGTCCACGGCCTCACCCTCCGCCGGGGCCTCCTCGTGCCACCAAGAGAGGGGGCGACCGGTGAGGAGGGCCACCTCCAGCGTCCGGCTCATGCGCTGACGCCCTCCCTCCGCGGCGAGCTCGGCCCGGTCCGGATCCAATACCTCCAGCCACGCTTCGAGTTTCTCCGCCGGCTGCCGGTCCAGGTGCGCCCGTAGCCCCTCGAGGCGCTCGTCGTCCATCTCCGGCTCCTGGAAGATCGGCTCCATCAGCGCCTTCAGGAAGAACCCCGTGCCTCCCACCAGCAGCGGGAGGCGTCCCCGTTCCCGGATCTGTCGGATCCAGCGCCGGGCGTCGGTGGCGAAGCGGCCGGCGCTGTACGCCTCGTCGGGATCCAGGAGGTCGAGGCCGTGGTGGGGGACGAGGGCCCGCTCGGCCAGGCTCACCTTCGCCGTGCCGACGTCCATGCCCCGGTACACCTGGCGGGAGTCCACGGAGACGACTTCTCCGTCGAGGCGGCGAGCCACCCGCAGGGAGAGGGCGGTCTTTCCGGACGCGGTGGGTCCCGTGATGGCCAGGAAGCGCTTCACCGGCCGAACTTCCGCTCCAGCTCCGCCTTCGAGAGGCGGACGATCGTCGGCCGCCCGTGGACGTCGTGGTGGGGCAGCTCGGTGGCGAAGAGCTGGTCGAAGAGCTCCTGCATCTCCGACTCCGAGAGCCGTTGTCCGGCCTTGATCGCTCCCTTGCAGGCGAAGGTCTTGGCGATCCGCTCGTGCTGGTTCCGGGCCGAGCGGACGAGCTCGGAGCCGTGGGTCAGCTCGTCGACCATCTCCCGGAAGCAGCGCTCGGCGTCGAAGTAGGGGTGGGGATCCGGAACGGCCTGGACGATCACGGTGTCGCCGCCGAAGCCCTCCACCTCGAAGCCCGCCCGGGAGAGGAGGCCCTCGAGCTCCTGGACCTGCTCGTACTCGGGCCCGGAGAGCCGGAGCGTCAGCGGGAAGAGGAGGCGCTGCCCCCCCTGTCCCCCGTCCTCGAAGCGGTTCATGAGGCGCTGGAAGAGGATGCGCTCGTGGGCGGCGTGCTGGTCGATGAGGAGGAGGCCGTCCCGGGTCTCGGCCAGGATGTACGTGTCGTGGACCTGGAAGAGCCGGGGGCGGCCGGCCTCCAGGAGGGGCGCGTCCTCGGCCGCCTCCTCCTCCGCCGCATCCTCGCCGCCGGACGCCTCCCGACCCGCGAGGAAGAGCGCCATCTGGCTCTCCCGGACGCCGGCGCCCGCCTCTTCTCCACGGGGCTCACCGGCCGGAGGCTCCTCCGCCCCCTCCCTGACCCGGAGCCGGGGACGGGTCAGCTCCCGGTCGAAGGTCGCCGAGCTCTCGTCCCCGGAGAGCGTCTCCCGCACCGCCTCCTCCACCATCTCCTCCACGCTCGCCGAGTCCCGGAAGCGCACCTCGGCCTTGGTGGGGTGGACGTTGACGTCCACCGAGCCCGGGGCCACCTGGAGGTAGAGGAAGAGCCAGGGCCGGACGTCCGGGGCCACGGTGGTCCGGTAGCCCCGGTCGGCGGCCCTGACGAGGGAGGGGTCCTTGAAGGGACGTCCGTTGACGAAGAGATGGCTCCGGCGGAAGCCGGGCTCGGCTGCGTCGGGCCGCTGGATCAGGCCCCGGAGCCGGATGTCGCCGGACTCCCCGGAGACCGGGATCAGCGCCGCCGCCTCCTCGTCTCCCCACAGGTCGGCGATCCGGGCCGCCAGGTCCCCGGCCCGGGGCAGGTCCAGGAGGCTCCGGCCGTCAGAGCTCAGGGTGATCGCTGTCGAGGGGTTCGCCAGGGAGAGGACGGTCACGGCCTCGCTCACGGCCCGGGTCTCGGCGTTCACCGACTTGAGGAACTTGGCCCGGGCCGGGGCGTTGAAGAAGAGCCGCTCGACATCGACGGTCGTGCCGCGACGCCGGGCCGCGTCGTCGACGCCGTCGATCCGCCCCCCGTTCACCCGGATCCGGGTGCCCACGTCGTCGTCGGCCGTCCGGGTCTCGATGGTCATCCGGGAGACGGCGGCGATCGAGGGCAGCGCCTCGCCCCGGAAGCCGAAGGTCTCTACCGAGCGGAGGTCGTCGGCGCTCTCGATCTTGCTGGTGGCGTGTCGGTCCAGCGACAGGAGGGCGTCTTCCCGGCTCATCCCCACCCCGTCGTCGGAGACCCGGATCCGGCGCTTGCCGCCGCGCTCTACCTGGACGTCCACGGTCGTCGCGCCGGCGTCCAGGGCGTTCTCCACCAGCTCCTTCACCACCGACGCCGGCCGCTCCACCACCTCGCCCGCCGCGATCTGGTTCGCCACCGAGTCCGGGAGGACCTGGACGGTTCGTGCCATGGGCGGATCAACGGAGGAGGAGAGGACGGGCGAGCCGCCGGGCGTCTTCCCCGGCGGAGGGTCTCTCAGATGATGACGAGACCCGGATCTCCGCTCAAGGCGCTGGGCACCAGACCCGGCGCCGCTCAGAGGATGGCGGCCCGGAGCCCCCAGAAGAAGAGTGCGCTGAGGGCCGCGGCCGCGGGAACCGTCGCGATCCAGGAATTGATGATGTTGCGGACGGTCCGGAGGTTGAGGGCCCCGATCCCCTGGGCCAGCCCCACGCCGATGACCGCCCCGACGAGGGTGTGGGTGGTGGAGACGGGAAGGCCCAGGCGACTGGCGATCAGGACCGTGCACGCAGCCCCGAACTCGGCCGAGAAGCCCCGGGTCGGCGTGAGCTCGGTGATGTGCTTCCCGATGGTCCGGATCACCTTGTAGCCCCAGGTGGCCAGCCCCACGACGATCCCCGCCCCGCCGGCGGCGAGGAGCCAGCGGGGCACCGGCACCTCGCTGGGAATCGCCGTGAAGCCCGTCCCCGCGATCTCCACCACCGCCGCCAGGGGTCCCACGGCGTTGGCCACGTCGTTCGAGCCGTGGGCGAAGGCCACCAGGGCCGCCGTCGTGATCTGCAGGCCCCCGAACATGCGCTCCACGTACTCGTAGGGCTCCGGGAGCGCTTCCAGGCGCTCCGGCCTCACCACCCCCCGGGCCACCAGGCCGCACGCGCCTCCGAACCCCAGGGCCGCCAGCCCCGTCACGAAGGGGTGGGGGTCGGAGATCACATTGCTCAGGGCCTTGTAGACGAAGGTGAGGGCGAGGATCGTGCCGACGACCCCCACCAGGTACGGAGAGGCCCGGACGGTGGCCTCCACCGGATCGTCGGCCTGGAGGATCCGGCGCCGCACCACCACGAAGGTGAGGAACCCGAGGAACCCGCCCAGCGCCGGCGACACCACCCAGCTCGCGACGATCTGACCCAGGACGACCCAGTCGATGCCGTCCATGCCCACCGAGACGAGGCCGAATCCGACCACCGCCCCGATGATGGAGTGGGTGGTGGAGACCGGCAGGCCGAAGGTGGTGGCGATCTGGAGCCAGACGGCGGCGGCCAGGAGCGAGCCCGCCATCCCCAGGGCCAGGATCGCCGGTCCCTCGACCCCGAATGAGCCGGCGGAGCCGAAGAGAGTGGGATCCAGGATCCCCTTGCGGATGGTCTCGGAGACGTGGCCGCCCACGAGGACCGCGCCTCCGAACTCGAAGACGGCGGCGATGACCACCGCGCCCCAGAGGGTGAGTGCCCCGGAGCCCACCGAGGTCCCCATGGCGTTGGCCACGTCGTTGGCGCCGATGTTCCACGCCATGTAGAGGCCCGTGACCAGGGCCACCGCCAGGATCACCGCCTCCACGCCGACGCTCCTCTCCGGGCCGGGGTGGACGCGGGGCCGGCGGCCACCGCGGTCGGCCGATCGGGGGACGCCACCGGCTCAGCTCTTGGCCAGCATCAGGCTCAGCCGATCCGCCGCGTTCTCGGCGTGGTTCGCCATCTCTCCCAGCTTGGTCGTGATCCGCATGAGAAAGAGCACGGAGACGGCGCCCAGGGCATCCTCGTGCTTCACGATCGCACGGCTGAGCGAAGCCTGGACCTTGTCGGACTCCCACTCCAGGGAGTGGAGGTTCTGGACCATGTCCATGACCCGCTCGACCTCGGGCCCGGAGAACGACGACTCCTGCAGCTCCGGCAGCGCCGACGACATGGTGTACCAGACCTCCATCGTCTCGAGCACCTGGTCCACGAGGGCCATCATCTCGCCTCGCATGTCGTCGGGCACCTCGGTGCGGTGCCGCATGGAGATCAGCACCGACAGGTCCTCCACGGCGTCGGCGATGGAATCCTGCTCGTTCAGGAAGCTCAGGAGGTCGCCCCGATCCACGGGAAGAAAGAGGGAGCGGGGCAGATGGCCCCGAATATCCTGCTTGGTCTTGTCCGCTTCGTGCTCCAGCCGGCTGATCCTCTCGTGCCGCTCGTCCACCTCGGCCCACTCCCCGGAGAGGAAGGCGTCCATCAGGGGACGGACCTCGTTCACCACGTCCTGGACCCGCTCGGCATGGCGGACGAGGGGCTCGAAGGGAGAGCGGGCGAAGAGCTCGAAGAAGGTTCTCACGGAGACTCCCGGCTGGATCTGGATGTGGCGCGTTTCCCGCCCGGCTCGATCCCGTAGAAGCGCCGGGCGTTCTCCGCGGTGTAGCGACCGACCTCCCCGGGCTCCTCGTCCCGGATCTCCGCCACGGCCCGGGCCACGTGAGCGACGAAGGCGGGCTCGTTCCGGTGGCCCCGCTCGGGCTCCGGCGCCAGGTAGGGGGCGTCGGTCTCCACCAGGAGGCGGTCCGCGGGCACGGTCCGCACGCCGGTGCGGGCGTCCTCCCCGAAGGAAGAGAAGGAGGCGATGCCGGAGTAGGAGACGTACCAGCCCGCCTCCAGGCCGACTTCCAGCAGGGCACGGCCGGCCGTGAAGCAGTGGAGCACCCCCGTGACCTCGGAGCCCAGGTCCCGGATCAGGGCGGCGGTGTCGTCGTCGGCGTCCCGGCTGTGGACCACCACGGGCATCCCGAGCTCGACGGCCAGCTCGACCTGCTCGCGGAAGCGGGCGCGCTGCACGTCCCGGGGCGCGTTGTCGTAGTGGTAGTCGAGGCCGGTCTCGCCGACGGCCACCAGGTCGGGGGTAGAGCGGAGGAGGTCGGTGATGCGCTCGAGGTCGCCGGGGCGGGCCTGGTCGGCGACGTGGGGGTGGATGCCGGCGGTGCCCCAGAGGCCCTCGGCGCCGGCGACCAGGCGGGCCACGGCGGCCGCGTCCGAGGCGTCCGATGCGATGCTCACGATCTCCCCGACGCCGGCCTCCCGGGCCCGCTCGACGACGGCCTCCCGGTCGTCGTTGAAGCGGTCGTCGGTGAGGTGGCAGTGGGAGTCGAAGTACATCTCCCCTCCCACGGTCACACGGGAACCGCCGTCGGCCCCTTCTTCTCCTTCTTCTTTTTCTTCTTCCCGTCACCGTCGCCCCACCGCTCCTGGATCTCGAGCAGCGCCGGCGAAGCCACGAAAATCGACGAATACGTGCCGATCACGACCCCGAGGATCAGGACGATCGTGAAGTCCCGGATCACCGCCCCGCCCAGGAGCAGGAGGGCCAGGAGCACGGCGAGGGTGCTGGCCGACGTCATGACGGTCCGGGGCAGGTTCTCGTTGATCGACCGGTTGATGAGGGCGACCGGGTCCTCCCGACGCCCGCCCTTGGCGTTCAGGTTCTCCCGGATGCGGTCGAAGACGACGATCGTGTCGTTCAGGGAGTAACCGATGACCGTGAGGATCGCCGCCACGGTGGGCAGGGCGATCTCGAGCCGGACGGCGGCCAGGAAGCCCAGGGCGATCACGATGTCGTGAAAGGTGGTGATCACCGCCGCGACCCCGAACCTGAACTCGAAGCGGATCGCCAGGTAGATCAGCGTCAGGATGAAGGAGAAGAGGATCGCCAGGGCCGCCTTCTGCTGGAGCTCGCCCCCGATCTGGGGCCCCACGAGCTCGGTCCGGACCACGGTGAAGTCGCCCAGGTCGGCGGCCCGGAGCTCGTTCTCGACGCCGGCGGCGACCTGCTCGATGCCCATGGTGTCGGCCAGGGGCGCCCGGATCACGAACTCGTGCTCCTCACCGAAGCGGGTGATCGGCGGCGCCTGCCCCTCACCGCCCAGGGCGGCCCGGAGGTCGGCCGCGGTCACGTCTCCCTCGAAGCGGACCTGCACCAGGGAGCCGCCGGTGAAGTCCACGCCGTAATTCTGCCAGCTCCCGATGGTGAAGACGTTGAACACCATGGCGACGAGCCCGGCCAGGAGGAGGGCCCCCGAGAAGAGATACGCCTTGTGGCGCATCTGGAGGAACTTGTACTTCGATCCGTGAAAGAGCCACATGGAGTGCCGCCGTCAGACGCTGATGGGATCGGTCGCCTTCTTCCCCTTCAGGTAGAAGAGGAAGAAGGTGCGAGTCACGTAGAGGGCCGAGAAGAAGGACGCCACGATGCCGATGGAGAGCGTCACCGCGAAGCCCCGGACCGGCCCGGTTCCGAACTGGAAGAGGATCAGGGCCGTGATCAGGGTCGTCAGGTTCGCGTCCACGATCGCCGAGAGCGCGTGGGCGAAGCCCTCGTCCACGGCCGTCCGCGTGGCCCGGCCCACCTCGAGCT
>CAZMPV010000137.1:0-7334 GCA_964567985.1 uncultured Gemmatimonadaceae bacterium | reverse complement strand
CCCGAAGCAGGAGGTCGAGCCGCCGGATCCGCCGTCCGAGCCCCGCCCCGACGACGAGGTCGACGTCGGGGCCCTGGAGGTCGACTGGCGGGCCATGGAGGACACCCACGACTTCTTCGGCATGCTCCGGGAGCACGGCGTCACCCGCACCCAGGCCCTCCGGCTCGTGTCCGAGGAGCTGGCCCGACCCGCCGCCGACGGAGCGATCCGCCGGATCCTGGAGGGGGCTTCCGAGGCGGACATCGACCTCATGGTCTTCGTCCGGAGCCCGGGCACGATCCAGATCCATCACGGACCGGTGGAGCGGATCGTGGACACGCCGCCCTGGCTCAACGTCCTGGACGGGAGCTTCGACCTCCACGTCCGGGAGGAGGGAATCGCGGAGACGTGGGTCGTGCGGAAGCCGGTGGACGTGGGCCGGGTCACTTCGGTCGAGCTCTTCGCCGGCGACGGCACGCTCTGCGCGCTGATCTTCGGCTGTCGGGAGGAGGGCGAGGAGGAGGACCCGAGGTGGCGGGAGCTGGCCCGGGGCCTTCCGTAGCCGTGGTCGCCCGCCCGGGTTCCTCGTCGCTTTTGTCGACTTCGCGTCCGAGGGGATTCCACGCCTCATGAAGCGTCTCATCTTCAAGCTCATGAGCCGCGTCGGGACCCTCCTTTCCCACCGGCAGCGGCGCTTCGTTCTCGACCGCCTGGGCCTGGCCCGGCTGGTCGGTCCCCTCTCCCGGAACCAGTTCGACGAGGTCGCCCTCCCAGACGGCGCGACGATCTTCGTGAACCCGCTCCTCCACGCCCACCTCGCCCGGGACGGGAAGATCGCCTACGAGAAGGAGGTGCTCCGGGCGATCGAGGAGAACCTCGAGCCCGGCGACGTCTTCTACGACGTCGGCGCCAACGTCGGAGTGTTCTCCTTCGTGGCGGCTCGTCTGGTCGGCGAGGGGGGATCGGTCCACGCCTTCGAACCGGAGGAGAACAACCTGGTCTGCTTCCGCAGATCGCTGGAGCGGTCCGACCTGGTGAACCTCGATCTCCACGCGCTGGCCCTGGGCCCCGCCGACGGCTCGATGACCTTCGATCGCCGGGGAGGAGCCTTCTCCGGGCGCCTCGTGGAGCCCGGGGGAGAGAGTCGGGGCGAGACGGTCGTTGTGGAGGTCCGCTCGGTCGACAGCCTCCTCCGGGAGGGGCTGCCGGCCCCGGCCCTGATCAAGGTCGACGTGGAGGGCGGCGAGGGGGACGTGCTCGCGGGAATGCGCCGGACGCTGGAACGCCACGGGCCCACGGTGCTCTGCGAGCTCCACTTCTTCGCCCCGGAGAGCGTCCGGCGCACCCTCGACGTCCTGGCGGGGGCCGGCTACGCCTGCCGCGGCCTGCACGGAGCACCCGTGGATCCGGACGCCGACTCCGAGGGGCCGCCGAAGTACGTCCTGGCCGCTCCGGCCTGACCCTTCGGTCCGGGCCTGCCCCTCGTCGCCTCGACGCAGCCTCCATTCCGAAGAACCCGTTCGGCTGCGCTCCCCGCGACCCACGAAACAAAAGCATTGTTCGACTCTTCCCGCCGTTGTAATATCCTTCGCCCCGGGTCGTTCCCGATTCCGGGGCTTCCTTCATCGAAAAGCGAGTGTACGGGCGTGTCTTCGCGCGTGCTGTGGATCTTCGGGTCCTTCCGGGGTCGTCGGCCGGGGAGTGCTCGGGCGGGTGCCGTCTTCCGCTCGGAGCCCGTGTTCGCCGCCGGGCTCTGGGTGCTGGCCGGTCTTCTGGGACCCACCCCGACCCGGGGGCAGGAGCAGGGCGACGAGCCGCCGGAGCTCACCGCGCTCCCGGTGACCGACGGAGCGATCGACGTCGACGGCCGACTCCTGGAAGACGCCTGGGCGACCCCGGAGTTCGCGAGCCGCTTCACCCAGCGGGAGCCGGACGACGGGTCCCCGGCCTCGGAGCGGACGGAAGTCCGGGTGCTCTACAGCTCGACGGCGCTCTACGTGGGCGTCCGGGCGTTCGACTCGGAGCCGGACGAGATCCGAGCCCAGCTGGTTCGCCGGGACGGAGTTCCCCGATCGGACTACGTCCGCGTCTTCCTCGACTCCTACCACGATCGGCGGAGCTCCTTCGAGTTCGCGCTGACCCCGGCCGGCGCGATCCGGGACGCGTCGCAGGCCGACGACTCGCCGTGGGGCGACACCTCGTGGGATCCGGTCTGGGAAGGAAGGGCGGCGACGGACAGCCTCGGCTGGAGCGCCGAGTTCCGGATTCCCTTCACCCAGCTCCGGTTCGACCGCCGGAACGTGGCGTGGGGCCTCCAGGTCTCCCGACGCATCGAGCGGAAGGCGGAGGAGGTATGGTGGGCCCCGTATTCCAAGGAGGGGAGCGGATTCGCCTCCCGATTCGGGGTCGTCCGGGGCCTGGAAGGGCTTCCGTCCCCGAAGCGGCTGGAGGTTCAGCCGTACGCCGTGACCAGCACCCGGAGGCGGCCTGCGAGCAATGGGAGCCTCTACGCCCCGGAGAGCCAGACGGCGTTCGACGCCGGCGTGGACCTCAAGTACGGGGTGACCTCGGACTTCACGCTGGATCTCACGATCAACCCGGACTTCGGGCAGGTCGAAGCCGATCCCGCCGTGGTGAACCTGACGGCCTTCGAGAGCTTCTTCCCCGAGCGTCGCCCGTTCTTCACCGAGGGCGGCTCCCTCTTCAACCGGTTCGTCCCGGCGGGCCAGCTCTTCTATTCCCGTCGGATCGGTCGGCCGCCCCAGGGCTTCGCGGTCCCCCCCGAAGGGGGAACGGTGGAGATCCCCGACGGATCCACGGTCCTGAGCGCGGCGAAGATCACGGGAAAGACCGCCGGTGGGACGGGGCTCGGCGTCATGAGCGCGCTCACCGCCGGGGAGAAGGCCGTCCTGCGGGACGCCGCCGGAGCCGTGATCGGAACCGCGCCGGTGGAACCCCGGGTCCATCACTTCGCGGGCCGGGTCGAGCAGGACTTCCGGAAGGGGAGCCACACCGTGGGCGGCATGGTGACGGCCGTCAATCGATCCCTCGTAGACGAGCTCGACTTCCTGCGATCCGGCGCCTACGTGGGCGAAGCCGACGGTCGGCACCGCTGGCGGGGCAACCGCTACAGCGTCAACTGGTCCGTGGCGACCAGCCGCATCGTGGGAACAGAAGGGTCCATCCTCTCGGCCCAGCGATCCGCCTTCCGGTACTATCAGAGGCCGGACGCCGGCCACCTGGAGCTGGACCCGAGCCGGACGTCCCTGTCGGGATACGCCCTGAGCGTGGAAGGGGGGAAGGAGAGCGGCACCTGGCGGGCCCGGTCCCGCTACATGCGGGTCAGCCCCGGCTTCGACATCAGCGACATGGGCTTTCAGTGGGGAGCCGACAGGCAGGATTTCGGGCTGAACGGCGCGTACCACCTGCTGCGACCTCGCGGGAGATTCCGGAACCTGGTGCTCTCGACGGACGCCACCCGGAGCTCGACCACCGGAGGCGAGACGCTGGAGAACTGGGTGCGTCCTCTGCTGGCCCAGGTGACCTTCACCAACAACTGGAGCCTGACGCTCAACCCCCTCGCGGTCAGGTGGGATCGGCGGTCGGTCACCGCCCTCCGCGGCGGGCCGTCTCTCCGGGAGAACGACTGGCACAACAGCTTCCTCTCCCTCACGACCGACCGCCGGAAGACGGTGAGCGCCACCCTCTGGGCGAGCGCGGGAGGGGTCTTCGGAACCCCGGAACGCTTCGGCAGCTTTCAACCCCGGGTCGACTTCCGCCCCGGTGGGTCGCTCAACGCGTCCCTCGCCGTGAACTACGCCTGGAACCGGGATCCCACCCAGTGGGTGGCCGGGAGGACCGTGGAGGATTCCACCCACTACGTTCTCGGCACCGTGGACCGGAAGACCGTGAACGTGACCTCGCGGGTGGACTGGACGTTCTCCCCCACCACGTCGCTCCAGCTCTACGCCCAGCCCTTCGTATCCGCGGGCGCCTACGACGACCTCAAGGGGGTCGCCGACCCGCACGCCTCGACCTTCGAGGGGCGCTTCCGAGCGTATGGAGACCAGCTCACCTGCGAGACCGAGACGTGCCACGTCGACCTGAATTCCGACGGAGGGGGCGACTTCTCCTTCAGGAGGCCCGACTTCAACTTCAAGTCCCTCCGGGCCACCATGGTGCTCCGCTGGGAGTACCGGCCCGGGTCCGTGCTCTACGTGGCCTGGCAGCACAGCCGATCAGAGATCGAGCGCCACGGCTCGCTCCGGGGCATGAGTGAGCTGGGAGAGCTCTTCTCCCTGGAGTCCGACAACATCGTCCTGATCAAGGCCAACTACTGGCTGGCCTTCTGAGAGGGGCTCTCCCGACCCGGTCTTCTGCATCCAGGGGCTCCATTGTGGTTGTTGTACCCTGCGGCTCCAGCAGGTAAACTCAAGATTCGGAGCCCATCTCGATTCGGGGACATCGATGAGCGAATCGCCGGTTGAGCCCGGTCATGGACAGGATCGGAGTGCCCATCGGTCGGCTTCGCATTCCTCCGGCGCCCCCCTCGACCGGGCTGCCGAGGCCCCCTCCCGGACCCCTCGAGCCGGCATGTCGCGCCGGGACTTCATCAAGGGCGTCATCGCCTCGGGGGTCTCGGTCTCGGCCGTCGCCTACTTCCCCGCGGCCTGCGCCCGCCCCCTCCCGGCCCAGGGCGGAGTCGAGCGCCTCATCTCCCTGAAGGTGAACGGCCAGACGAGGCGGGTGGACGTGCTTCCCCAGGAGACCCTGGCGATGACGCTCCGCTACAAGCTGGGGCTCACGGGCACCAAGCTCGGCTGCGATCGGGCCGAGTGCGGGGCGTGCACGGTGATGATCGACGGGGTGGCCCACTACTCCTGCTCGACCCTGACCCACCGGGTCCGGGGCAGGGAGGTGACCACCGTCGAGGGGCTGGTCGGGCCCGCCGGCGAGCTCCATCCGGTCCAGCGGGGCTTCATCGAGGAGCTGGGACCCCAGTGCGGCTTCTGCACCCCCGGGCAGGTGATGGCGGCCGCCGCGCTCCTCGAGTCGAATGAGGATCCCACCCGGGAGGAGGTCCGCCGGGCCATGTCCGGAAACCTCTGCCGGTGCGGCGCCTACGACCATTACGTGAACGGCGCCATGCGGGCGGCGGAGATCGCCCGGGAGCGGCGGCCCGTGGCCGAGGAGGCGTGAGATGAGCGGACGGACTCCGGGACGGGGTGTCGACGGCGATGGGATTCAGCGCCGGGGCGGCCTCATCGGGGAGGACTTCACGCCCCCGGACGTGGAGGCGAAGGTCACGGGCCGGGCCAAATTCGCCGAGGACTTCCGGGCCGAGGGGATGCTCTTCTGCCGGCTCTGGACCAGCCCCATGCCCCACGGCCGGGTCCGCTCGATCGACGCCTCGGCTGCTCTGGCGATGGACGGAGTGGTGGCGGTGCTCACCGCCGACGACGTGCCGGAGATCGAGGCCCCGGACCTTCCGATCCTCACCGACGAGCCCCACTACCAGGGCCAGCCGGTCCTGGCGGTAGCGGCGGTGGACGAGACCACGGCCCACGACGCACTGGAGCGGATCGAGGTCGAGATGGATCCGCTCCCGTTCTGTCTGGACCCCCTGGAGAGCCTGCGGCCCGGGGGCCCGAACGCCCGCACCGACGGCAACTGCCTGGGAGAGGACGGGCCCGTTGAGGTGAAGTGGCCGTCCGAGGTCTTCGAGGTGGCCGACGAGGACGCGCTGCCCATGGGCGAGCCCCTCCACGAGTGGCGCTACGGCGACGTGGACGCCGCCTTCGCCGACGCCGCCCTCGTCCTGGACGAGAGCTTCGTCACGGCGAGCACGGCCCATCACTCCATGGAGCCGCGCACGGCGATGGCGTACTGGCGGAACGGGACGTGCTACCTCCACGCCTCCTGTCAGAGCCAGAGCTTCCCCCACGGCGGGGTGGCTCGCTACGTGGGCGTCGAGCCCGAGAAGCTGGTCTTCGTCGCCGAGTTCTGCGGGGGCGGCTTCGGCTCCAAGGCCAGCGCCTATCCGGAGATGTCGATTCCGGCCCACATGGCGAAGAAGACGGGCCGCCCCGTGCTCATGAGGGTGAGCCGGGCGGAGGAGTACTTCATCGGGCGCGCCCGCTCGGGCTTCCAGGGCCGGATCCGCATGGGCTTCCGGGAGGACGGAAAGCTCGCGGCGGTGGACCTCTACATCGTCCAGGAGAACGGCCCGTACAGCGGCTTCGGCGACTGGCACTCGGCGGGAGACGCCGTCTCGCTCGTCTACACGCCGGAGGCGATGCGCTTCAGGGCGATCCCCGTCTTCACGAACACCCCGCCCCGGAGCGCCCAGCGGGGGCCGGGGCAGAACCAGATCGCCTGCGCCGTCGAGCCGCTCCTGGACAAGGCCGCCCGGGAGCTCGGCGTGGACCGGGTCGCCGTCCGCCGGCTCAACGCCCCGGACAACGAGACCCGCTACGGCGAGGACCAGGGGGGCGTGACCAGCGTCTACCTGAACGACGCCCTCTCCCTTGGGGCGGAGCGCTTCGGCTGGGAGGAAAAGCTGGCCGAGAGCGGGACCCGCCGGGGCTCGAAGGTGATCGGCCTCGGCGTGGGCCAGGCGTACCACCCGGCCGGCGCCAGCGGCTTCGACGGGCTCGTCCGGATCACCCCGGACGGCGTCCTCCACATCCACTCGGGCGTCGGGAACCTCGGCACCTACTCCTACGCTGCCACGGCCCGGGTCGCCGCCGACGCCCTGGGCTACTCCTGGGAGAGCTGCGTCATCCACCGGGGCGACTCCCGGGAGAACCTCCCCTGGAACCTGGGCCAGTTCGGGAGCAACACCTCCTTCACCATGTCCCGGTCGAATCACGCCGCGGCCATGGACGCGGTGGAGAAGCTGAAGGAGATCGCGGCCCTGGAGCTGGGCGGCTCGGCCGACGACTACGAGGTCGGCGGGGAAGCGGTCTACGCCCGGGGCTCTCCTTCCCGGAGGATGACGTGCGCCGAGGCCGCGACCCGGGCCGTCGAGCTGGGCGGCCGCTTCGCCGGTCACGAGGTGCCCGAGGAGCTGAACGCCATGACCAGGCGCTCGGCGGCGAACGTGGCCGGAACGGGCCTCGTCGGGGTGGCCAAGGACACCATGGGCCGGGACGGCAGCCCGCCGGCCATGGCGGTGGGATTCATCCGGATCGCCCTGGACGTGGAGACGGGGACCTTCGAGATCCTCGACTACCTGGGCGTGGCCGACTGCGGCACGGTGATCCACCCCCAGGGGCTGGCGGCCCAGGTGAAGGGGGGCGCCACCATGGGCTTCGGCATGGCGTGTCTCGAGCGCCACGTCTACGACCGGCGCT
>CAZMPV010000136.1:0-7336 GCA_964567985.1 uncultured Gemmatimonadaceae bacterium | reverse complement strand
CCTCTTCCTGGCAGCCGCCCTCCTCTGCGGCGCCGGGGTCTCCATGGCCGTCTACGGATCGGTGGATCCCTGCACCATGCTCGCCGAGGAGCAGGCCCGGCGGGCTCGGGACGCCGCGGAGCAGGGGCTCGGCGTCGAGGGCGGACCCGCCACCGCCCAGGAGGCCGTGGACGAGGCCAGCGACGTCCTCGGCCGGGCCAGCGGGGAAGTGGCCCGGGCCGGGACCGAGGCGGCCGTCGAGGTGGAGGACATGGGAGCCGGAGAGTGCGCCGGAGCGCTCTGGGACACCTGGTTCTGAGCGACCGGTCCGCCCCCGCCGGGTCACCCCGCCTCCGTCGCTCTGCTACTCCTCCCTGAGCGCCCGGGCCGGCTCGGCCCCCGAGGCCCGGAGCGCCGGGAGCCAGCTCGAGGCCAGGGCCACGACCAGGAAGAGGGCCGCGGCGCCCCCCAGGGCCACCGGATCCAGGGGGCTCACGCCGAAGAGGATCGCCGACATCAAGTGGCCGGCCACCCCGGCCAGGGTCAGGCCGACCGCCACCCCGATCCCGGCCAGGCGCACGCCTTCGCCCACGATGAGCTTCCGGACCCGGGAGAGCCCGGCGCCCAGGGCCATGCGGATACCGATCTCCCGGCGGCGCCGCTCCACCGAGTAGGCGATGACGCCGTAGATCCCCAGCGCCGCCAGGAGCATGGCGAAGGCGCCGAAGGCGCCGAGGACCGTGGAGCCCAGGCTCCAGACGAAGGTGTTCTCCCGGACGATCTCGCTCATGGGCCGGATCGCGACGGGCAGATCCGGGTCGATGCCGGCCAGCGCCTCCCGGACGGGCCCCGCGGCAGCCGACGGCTCGCGCCGCGTGGTCATGACCAGGAAGCGCCGGAGGGCGCCGGTCCCCTCGAGCGGTCGGTAGAGTTGCGGCCGGTTCTCGTAGACCAGGTCGGCCTGCTGGACGTCGGCCACCACGCCGATCACGGTGGCGGCGGACGGCTCCCCGGGGTCGCCGACCGCGAGCGTCCGGCCCACCGGCGAGCCCTCGGTGAAGTGGCGCCGGGCGAGGGACTCGCTGATGACGATCACGTCCCGGCCCGAGGTGCCGTCTCCCTCCCGGAAGGCCCGCCCGGCCCGGACCTCGACCCCCATGGCGTCGAAGTAGCCGGCCGAGACCCGGGTGTAGGCCGCCAGGGGCCACTCCCGGGCGGTCGGGGGCTCGGCCCCCGGGACGGCGAACTGGCGGACCGCCATCTCGTGGTTCATCGGCAGCGCGGAGATCGCCCCCGCTTCCTCGACGGCGGGAAGCGCGGCCAGCGTGGCGGTGGCCCGCTCGAAGTAGGCGTCGGCGTCCGCCGGCGTGCCGTATTCCCGCTCGGGAAGCGTCACCTCGACGGTGAGGACCCGGCCGGGCTCGAAGCCCAGCTCCGTGCTCTGCACCTCCCCGAAGCTCCGGAGCATGAGCCCGGCGCCGGCGACCAGGACGATCGCCAGGGCCACCTCGGCCACGACCAGCGCCCGGCGCCCGAAAAGGGTCCGGCGCCCGGCGCCCCGGCCGCGTCCCCCGCCCCGGAGGGCGACGGCCAGGTCGGTCCGGGAGGCGGAGACGGCGGGGGTGAGGCCGAAGAGGAAGGGTGTCAGGAGCGTCACCGCCGCCGTGTACGCCAGGACGTCACCGTCCAGCGTCACGTCGCCGACCCGGTAGAGGTCCTCGGGGACCAGCGGCGAGATCGCCGAGATCGCCCACCACGCGAGCCCGAGCCCCAGGAGCCCACCCGCGAGCGACAGCAACCCGCTCTCGGTCAGGAGATGACGGACCAGGCGCCCCCTGCCCGCGCCGATCGCCGCCCTGACGGAGATCTCCCGCTCCCGGGCGCTGGCACGGGCCAGCGTCAGGCTGGCCACGTTCACGCAGACGATCAGGAGGACGAAGCCCACCGCCGCCAGGAGCATGGGCAGCCCGACGGCCAGGGCGTCCCAGGCGAAGTTGAGGGCGGAGCGGAGAGGCTCCACGCTGATTCCCTCGAACTCACCGTCGGCCCGGGGGTGGGCGGCGGCCAGCTCCCCCTGGATCGACTCGAGCTCGGCCCGGGCCCGCTCGGCGTCCCAGCCGTCGGCCAGACGGCCCACGACCAGGTGCCGGACCCGGTCCCGGGGCTCGGCGGCGGCGTCCACCCGCATCGGCACCCAGAGCTTCACCTCGTTCCACGGGAAGACGAAGCGCTCGGGCATGACGCCCACCACGGTGTGGGGCACCCCGTCGAGTCGGATCGTCGTTCCCAGGATCCCGGGGTCGGCGCCGTAGCGCTCCCGCCAGAGCCCGTGGTCCAGGACGACGACGTCGGCTCCGGCCGGCCCGTCCTCGGCGGGCGAGAAGGTGCGCCCGAGCTCGGCCTCGACCCCGAGGACGTCGAACATGTTGCCCGTGAGCACGCCGGTCGGCATCCGGACCGGTCGGTCGTCGTCGGCGAGGTTGCGGGTGCCGTAGTGGTACGCTGCCAGGTCGTCGAATGCCCGGGTCCGCTCCCGGTAGTCCTCGTACATGCCGAGGGAGAAGCGGATGCGGTCGTAGCCCGACGCCGGGTCCACCTGTCCGAGCTGGACGAGCTCCCGGGGCTCGGCGTAGGGGAGGTCCCGGAAGAGGTAGGGGTTCACGACGCTGTACATCACCGCGTTCCCGGCGATGCCGAGGGCCAGGGTCAGGACCACGACCGCCGTATACGTGGGCTGTCGAAGGAGCGTTCGCCAGGCGTGGCGCAGGTCGAGGGAGAAGCCGCTGAGTGCGAGCATGAGCGCGTGCGCTTCCGGTGTCGTCGTGTGGGGCCGCGAGCCGGTGCTCGCCGACCCCGGGCCGTCATGCGAGCCTACGAGTCCGCACTCCGCCGGGTTTCGGGCTTCGTCTGCCACGACGGCATGCTCCCGACTGGCACGCCGGTTGCAACCCGAAGCGGCGGCCCGTCATCCCCCGAGTCACCCACGGAAAGGAGTCCACCGCCATGGCCGTCGGCCTCGACCTGGACCAGTACCAGATGAAGAACCGGGTGCTGCTGATCTTCGCCCCGGAGCCCCGGGACGTCCGCTACGAGGAGCAGCACGAGTACGTCGAGGAGGGCAGGGAGATCCTGGACGACTGGAAGGTCGTCGTCTTCGGGATCTTCGAGGACGGCCCCTCCTACGCCGAGGACCGCCCCGTCTCCCACGAGGACTCCGAGCGGGCCCGGGAGGACTTCGGCGTGGAGAGCGGCGCCTTCAGCCTCCGACTCATCGACCTGGACGGGACCGAGGTCCTCCGCTCCAGCGAGCCCCTGCCGGTGGCCGACGTCGTGGCGGTGGTGGCCGAAAAGGCCTGAGCCCCGCATCTTGGGGCTCGATCCCGCCCAGAGCCCACCACCACGGAGAGCCGGGACGGTCCCCATGCGTCACCTCGCACGTCACTCCGCACCGCCGACCCTCGTCCTCCTCGTCCTGGCCGCCGTCGGCTGCGGCGGACCCGGGGCCGCGGACTTGCTCTTCACCGGCGGCACCCTCTACGACGGCGAAGGCGGGGAGCCCTTCTCGGCGGACCTGGCGGTGACCGGCGACGAGATCACCTTCGTCGGCGACGCCGGGGCCGAGGGAGTGGTCGCCGCGGACACGCTCGACGTCTCCGGGCTCGTGGTGACCCCGGGGTTCATCGACATGCATTCCCACGCCGAGGTGGACGAGGCGTGGGGCAACGACCTCCTGCCCTTCCTCTACCAGGGGATCACGACGGTGGTCATGGGGGTCGACGGGGGCGGCACGCCGGACGTGGCCGAGCGCCTGGCCAACTGGGAGGAGCAGGGGATCGGCGGCAACGCCCTGACCTACGTGGGCCACAACGCCGTCCGACGCAGGGTCTTCGGCGAGGAGGACCGGGCGCCGACCGAGGAGGAGATGGAGGAGATGAAGGCCCTGGTTCGTAAGGGGATGGACGAGGGCGCCTTCGGCTTCTCCACCGGCCTCTTCTACGTGCCGGGCACCTACGCCGAGACCGAAGAGGTCATCGAGCTCGCCACGGCCGCCGTGGAGGCCGCGGGGCCTGCGGGCTCGATCTACGACACCCACGACCGGGACCTGGGGGCGGTCTACCAGGGCGTTGGCTACCTGAACTCGATCCGAGAAGGGATCGAGATCACCGGGGCCTCGGGGAGCCGGGGCATCTTCAGCCACTTCAACGCCCAGGGAGAGCGGAACTACGGCCGGGCGCCCGAGGGCGCGGCGCTCATCGACAGTGCCCGGGCCGCCGGCGTCCAGGTCGCCGGCGCCCAGCACGTATACACCGCCACCCAGTCGAACCTCGAGTCGTACACGATTCCCGACTGGGCGTCGAACGGCGGCGACACGGCCATGATCCGGCGCTTCGACCACCCGGACACCGTCGAGATGATCGACGAGCAGAGCCGGGAGATGCTGGCCATCCGGGGCGGGGCCGACAACATCCTCTTCGGCGACCCCCGGCCGGAGCTCAACGGGAAGACCCTCCAGGAAGTGGCCGACGAGTGGGGGATGGAGCCCACCGCCGCCGCCCGGCGGATCCTCCGGGACGGCAACGCCGTGGTCATGAACCTCATGCTCTACGATCCCGAGAACACCCGCTTCCTGGCCGAGCAGAGCTGGATGATGACGTGCACCGACGGGCGCACGCCCCGCCCCGAGCAGGAGGTCGTCCATCCCCGGGTCTACGGCGCCTTCACCAAGAAGCTCAAGGACTACGTCATCGACGAGGGCGTCATCTCCATGCGCTTCGCCGTCCGGAGCATGACGGGGCTGGCCGCCGACTTTCTCCGACTCCCGGACCGGGGCTACCTCCTGGAGGGGATGAAGGCGGACATCGCCGTCCTCGACCGGGACCGGATCCAGGACAACGCAACCTATCAGAACCCCCACCAGTACTCGGACGGCACGGTCCACGTCCTGGTGAACGGCACCTTCGCGCTCCGGGACGGCGAGCACACCGGCGCCATGGCCGGGGCGCCCCTGGTCCGTGGCGGGGAGGTCTTCGGGGGGCGGTAGGAGTCCGATCGGACTCCCGGGCTCCGCAGAGGCCGGAAAACCCTTGTTCGGGGGCCGATTCCCGGCGTACATTCTGCTGAAGTTCGGGCTGGCGCGCGGTGGCTCGCGGGCGCCGCGCGCGATCGGCGACCGACGGCCCTGCCCGACGAAGCCCCCCTCCCCGGGATGCCGTGAAGCCCATCCTCGACCTCGTCCGGGAAGTCCACCGCCGCTCCCTCTGGCAGGTTCTGGGGATCTACGGGGTGGCATCGTGGGGCGTGATCCAGGTCGTGGACACGCTGGCGTCCGTCCTGCCCCTTCCCGACTGGCTCCCGTCTGTCGCCTTCGTCCTCCTCGTGGTCGGGCTTCCCGTGGTGCTGGCCACGGCGTTCGTCCAGGAGGGCGGGCCGGAGCTCGGAACGGACGTGGAGGAAGCTGCCGAGCCGGCGGGGAGCGGATCTGCGGACGGGGCTCTCTCGGGTGGTCGCGGCTCCGGGGGCGTCCGGGCGTGGCTCACCTGGCGCAACGCCTTCGCCGCCGGTGTCCTCGCGTTCGCCGCCTGGGGCGCCTTCGCGGCCGCCTGGATCCTCCTGGTCGGGCCGCGGGGAACGCCGATCGGTGGGGTGGCCGGGGCCGCCGACGGAACCGGAGCGTCCGCCGGCTACCGCTCCCTGGCGGTCCTCCCCCTGGACAACTTCACCGGCGACACGGCCCAGGAGTACCTGGTGGCGGGGATGCACGAGGCGCTGATCAGCGAGCTCGCGCAGCTCGAGGCCCTGACCGTGAAGTCCCGCACCTCGGTTCAGCGCTTCGCCGAATCGGACCTTTCGCTCCCCGAGATCGGGACGGCGCTCGGAGGCGTGGACGCCGTGCTCGAGGGCTCGCTCTTCCAGGCCGGCGACAGCCTCCGACTGACCGTACAGCTCATCGACGCCCGCACCGACGACCACCTCTGGGCCGCGGACTACTGGGGCACGGTGGGGGGCATCCTCCACCTTCAGAGCCAGGTCGCCCGGGCCGTCGCCTCGGAGATCGAGGTGGCCATGAGCCCCGAGGAGGAGGCGAGGCTGTCCGACGGCCGGACGATGGACTCGGGCGCGGTCCGGGAGTACCTGCGGGGGCGGGCCGCCTTCTCCGAGGGCATGGCGGCGGAGAGCCTCCAGCGGAGCATCGGGCACTACCGGACGGCCGTGGAGCTCGAGCCGGACTACGCCCTGGCGTGGGCCGGGCTCGCGGACTCCTATCTGGTCCTGGCCCACACCGGCTTGCCCGCCCACCAGGCCTTTCCCCGGGCAGACGATGCGGCCCGGCGCGCCCTGGAGATCGACCCCGACCTGGCCGAGGCCCACACCGCTCTGGCCGACGTCCTCTTCCACTACGAGTGGGACTGGGAGGGATCGGAGCGCGCCTTCCGCCGGGCCATCGAGCTGCGGCCGGGCTATGCCCCGGCCCACTGGTGGTACTCCGGGCTGCTGGCCGCCCTGGGAAGGATGGACGAATCGGTGGCTAGAGTCACCCGGGCCCGGGAGCTGGACCCGCTTTCCCCGGCCAATCACGCCTTCGCGGTCCGAATCTTCTACTATGCCCGCGACTTCGAGACCTCGATCGAAGTGGCCGAGCGAATCCAGGAGATGGGGATGGGGGCGGCACTGGTGCCACCGTGGGCGGCTCTCTCCCACCACGCCCTGGGACGGCACGACGAGGCGCTCCGGATTCTGGACCGGGCGGTGGTCGCCCGGGGCGCGCCCTACGAGCGGGTGGCTCGGGTGGAGGTCCTGGCGGATCTGGGCCGGCGGGGGGAGGCGGAAGCGGTGCTGGTCGAGCTGGAGGAGGCGTACCGGAATGGGAGCCACCACCTTCCCCATCTGCTGGCCCTCGGTCGTGCGGCCCTCGGAGACGCGAATCGGACGCTGGACTGGCTGGAGCGGGCCGCCGAGGATCGGGACGGGGCGCTCCCGTGGCTCACGGTGGACCCGGCCTTCGACGGGATGCGGGGCGATCCCCGCTTCCGGGCCCTCCTTGAGCGGATGGGGCTCGGAGGTGTCCGGGCGCCGGGGCGTGCCGACCCCCGGGTCGCGACGGGGCGCGGGACGCGCTAGCCGTCGGCGCCGATATCGAAGGGATAGGGATAGGAAAAAGGTTCGTTCCCTGCCCCGTCTCCGGCTCGGCAACCGGGTCAGCCATCGGCTTCGAAGTCGATCCGATCGACACCCCGTACGCCGTCCAGGACCTCTTCGTCCAGCCTCCCTCGATCGTCCGATCCGACGTGAAGCACTGAAACATCCCCGGTCGTCTCCACGACCACGGCCCGGACCTGGTCGAAACGCAGGACGTTGG
>CAZMPV010000135.1:2914-7370 GCA_964567985.1 uncultured Gemmatimonadaceae bacterium | reverse complement strand
GCTTGCGCCCGGGGGATTTTAAGTCCCCTGCGTTTGCCAGTTTCGCCACCCCGGCCGGGACCGCGGCCTCCCCTACGGCCACGCTGTACTCATCGTGGCGAACCCCGGCGATCGCGTCCAGCGTCCGGGCCGGGTCATCCGTGGCCGGTCGCGTCGGACTCTTGTTTTCCAGACTGATATCATCTAAGATCAATCTCGTTCGGTAGTATCATCTGATATTAATTTCGACCTTCCGGCCGGCACATGATCGATCGACCGATGAAGCCCCAGTGGTTCCACATCCTCCTGGCCCTCTCAGAGGGGCCCCTCCACGGCTACGGGATCCAGCGGGCCGTCCTCGACCGGACGGACGGCAACATGCGCCTCTGGCCCGCCATGCTCTACCGCTCCCTCGAGACGCTGGAGGACGAAGGGCTGATCGAGGAGGTGTGCGCCCCGGAAGACGAGCCCGACGACGAGCGTCGCCAGTACCACGCCCTCACGTCCGAGGGGGCGGCGCGCCTGCGGGAGGAGGCCGAGACGCTGGCCGCCTGGGCGGCCGACGCCCGCCGGGCCACCTCCTCCTGATGACCTCGTGAACCGTCAGCGCCGTCGGCTCCGCATCTACCGGCTCCTGCTGCGCCTCTTTCCCCGGCGCTTCCGGGACCGCCGCCAGGAGCAGATGGAGCGGCTCTTCCTGGAGATGTGCCGGGAGCGGGACCGGGAGGGCCGGGGGACCGGGCCCGGCTTCTGGCTCCCGCTCGTCCTCGACACCGTGGCCCACGCTGCCCGGGAGCGGGCCGCCTCCCTCTTCCGTTCGAAGCCCGGCTCCGCCCCGGCCGGCTCACCCGACTCCTCCACCGGAACCGCCGTCATGACCGCTCTGGCATCCGATCTCCGCAGCGCCGTCCGCTCCGTGGCCCGTCAGCCGGTCTACGCGGTCACGATCGTCTTCATGATGACGGTGGCCATCGCCGGCAACGCCGCGGTCTTCCGGGTCTTCAACGGGCTCTTCCTCCGGCCCCTTCCCTTCGAGCACGCCGAGCGCCTGGTGGACCTGGACGTCCGGGCGCCGCGCTGGAACCTGGACTACGTGAGCGTGGCATACGCGGACTTCCACGCCTGGCGGGAGGGGAACGAGACCTTCGAGGCCATGGGGGTCTTCGACCAGGGGGGCGCCAACTTCGCCGGGCCCGACGGCGCGATCCGGATCTCGGTGGTCGAGGCGAGCCACGACCTCACAGAGGTCCTCGGCCTGGAGCCGGCGGCGGGACGCTTCTTCCGCTCCGAGGAGGACATCCCGGACGGACCCAGGGTGGCTCTGGTCAGCCACGCCTTCTCGGAGAGCCGGTACGGGCCCCCGCGCTCGGCCCTGGGGCGGAGCGCCGTGGTCGACGGCCGGCCGTACGAGATCGTGGGCGTCCTTCCCCCCGAGGCGTCCTTCGTCTCCGAGGCCGAGGTCTGGGTGCCCCTCCAGGAAGATCCGTCGTCCCACACCTCCTTCTACCTGAGCGGCGTCGGCCGGCTCCGGCCCGGCGTCGGCCTCGAGCGGGCCGAGGAGGACCTGACCCGGGTCCACAAGGGACTGGTGGACCGCTTCTCCGTGAACCGCGGAACCTTTCCAGTCGTCAGTTCCCTGCGGGACCGGTACCTCGGCGACTACCGCCTCGGTTCCAGCGTCCTCCTCGGCGCCATGGGCATCGTCCTCCTGATCGCCTGCGCGAACATCGCGGGCCTGATGCTGGCCCGCTCCGTGGGCCGGACCCGGGAGGTGGGGATCCGCCTCGCCATGGGAGCGCCCCGGGGCCGGATCGTGCGCCAACTCCTGGCCGAGAGCCTGCTGCTGGCCGCCGCCGGGGCCGCCCTCGGCGCCTGGGTGGGGCTCCGGGGCTCGGAGCTCCTGGTGGGACGGATGGCCCAGGAGTTCCCCCCGTGGGTGACCTTCGGCCTCGACTGGCGCTTCGTCCTCTTCACCGTGGGCGTGACCGGGGGAGCGGCCGTCCTCTTCGGACTGGCCCCCGCCCTCCAGTCGGCGGGGGTCGACCCCACCCGGTCCCTTCAGACCTCCTCGACCCGGACCACCGCCTCTCCCGGCCGTCGCCGGGCGATGGGGGCCCTGGTGGCCGGCCAGGTGGCCCTGGCCCTGGTGCTCCTGGTGGTCGGCGGGCTCGGCCTCCGGGACTTCCAGACGCTCCAGGAGGTCGACCCCGGCGTCCGGACCGAGCGCGTCCTGAGCTACTCCCTGGAGCTTCCGGAGACCCGCTACGGCGACGACGACCGGGTCCGGGACTTCCTCGACCGGCACCTGGAGCGCGTCCGGACGCTGCCGGGGGTCTCGGGCGCCGCGGCCACCACGATCCTTCCGCTCTCGGGCCAGCACTCGGGATGGTTCTTCCAGGTCGAGGGCGCGCCTCCCCGGGGCGACGACGAGGCGAACCCCGTCGTCCTGGTCCGGGCCGTCACTCCCGGATACCTGGAGACGATGGGCGTCGAGCTCGTCTCCGGACGCGGCTTCACCGACTTCGACGGACGGGAAGAGGGTACGCCGGCCGCGGTGGTGAACCAGCGCTTCGTCCGGGAGTTCCTCGCCCACCGCGACGATCCCGTGGGCGCCCGGATCCGCACGGGCGGAGACGACCGTCCGTGGATGACCGTGGTCGGAGTGAACCGGGACGGGAAGCACTACGGGCTCGACGAGGAGATGCGCCCCGGAGTCTACATGCCCGTCCGGCAGCTCGTGGACAACCGGATGAACGTCGTTGTCCGGACCGCCGGTGATCCCGAGGAGGTGGTCGCCCCGGTCCGCCGTGCGCTCTGGGAGCAGGACGCCGAGCTGGCGCTCTTCAACGTCGCCACCATGGACCGGCGCCTCCGGGACACCCTCTGGACCCGCCGGGCCTCGGCGTGGCTCGTGGGGGCCTTCTCCGCCGTCGCCCTGATCCTGGCCGTCGCCGGCCTCTACGGACTGGTCTCCTACACGGTGAGCCAGCGGGTGCAGGAGATCGGCATCCGGATCGCCCTCGGGGCCGAGCAGCGCAGGGTGCTGGGCCGGGTGCTCGTCGAGGGGATGACGATCGTCGCCGCCGGGGTCGTCCTGGGCCTGGCGGTCGCCGTCGCCCTCGCCGGGGTCGTCGGTGACACCCTGGTCGGGGTGAGCGCCACCGACCCGCTGGTCTACGGCGGGGTGACGGCCCTCCTCCTCTCCGTGGCCGCCCTGGCGAACCTCGTCCCGGCCCGCCGGGCCGCCCGCCTCGATCCCATGGGGGTGCTGCGGGGCGAGTAGCGCCATAGGTTGGAGGCGATGCGCCCCGAACGCCTCCGTCGCCTCCGTGCCGTTCTCTCCCGCCGCCAGCCCGACCTCACCCTCCTCGCGGAGCGGGTCCACAAGCCGCGGAACCTCTCGGCGATCCTCCGCACGTGCGACGCGGTCGGGATCCTCGACGTCCACGCCGTGCCGGCCGACGAGGGGCTCCGCCTGGACGACGAGATCTCGGCCAGCGCCGCCGACTGGCTCCGGGTTCACCGCCACGGCGCGCTGGACGACGCCGTCCGGACGCTCCGGGACGGGGGCTTCCGGATCGTGGCGGCCCACCCGGGGCCGGACGCCTCGGACTACCGGTGGGTGGACTACACCGGACCCACGGCGCTGCTGGTCGGAACGGAGCTCTACGGGGTGAGCGACGAGGCCCTCGCCCTCGCCGACGATTCCGTCACCATCCCCATGGCCGGTATGGTCCGCTCCCTCAACGTCTCGGTGGCGACGGCGCTCCTCCTCTACGAAGCCTACCGGCAGCGGGAGGAGGCCGGCTTCTACGAGGAGTCACGCCTCGAGGCCGGAGAGCGGGACCAGGTCCTCTTCGAGTGGGCCTACCCGCGGCTGGCCCGGATCTACCGGAAGCGGGGCGAGGCGTACCCGGAGCTGGGGCCCGACGGAGAGCTCCCGACGGGGGACGACGGCGGCCGCTGAGGGGCCTGCAGCCGGAGGGCCCCGGTCAGGGCTGGAGCCGGAAGATCGTCCAGCCGCGCCGGGTCTTCCGGTAGACGAAGCGGTCGTGGAGGCGATGATCCCGCTCCTGCCAGAACTCCACCGTCTCGGGGTTGATCCGGAAGCCGCTCCAGAAGGGCGGACGGGGCACCTCCTCGCCCTCGTAGCTCCGGGCGGTCTCCTCGAAGCGCCGCTCCAGCGCCTCCCGGCTCTCCACCGGTGAGCTCTGCTCGGACGCCCAGGCGGCGATCTGGCTTCCCCGGGGACGGCTGGCGAAGTACGCGTCCGCTTCCTCCTCGCTCACGGGCTCCACGTCGCCCCTGAGCCGGACCTGCCGACCCAATGGCTTCCAGTGGAATACGAGGGCGGCCCGGGGCCGATCCCGGAGGGACCGTCCCTTCCGGGACCGGAGGTTCGTGTAGAAGACGAACCCCTCGTCCTCCAGGCCCTTGAGGAGAACCATCCGGGCGTCCGGGTAGCCGTCGTCGTCGA
>CAZMPV010000135.1:0-2814 GCA_964567985.1 uncultured Gemmatimonadaceae bacterium | reverse complement strand
CCCCGTCGGGCGGGTCCGCCCGAGCTGATGCCGGAGCGACCCTTCCACGCCGGGCCACAGAAACTCGAAGCCCGTGGCCTCGGCCTTCTCGGGCACCACGCGCCGCCCGGACAGCAGGAGCTCCCGGCCCATGTCGCCCAGGGCCAGCCCTACGGCCAGTGACGGGAGCGGGATCAGTGTCGGACGGCCCAGGACCCGGCCCAGGGCGTCGGTGAACGCCGCGTTGGTCACCGGACTCGGGGCCGTGGCGTTGAGGGGCCCCTCCACGGCGGAGCGCCGCAGGGCGTGGAGGACGAGGCCCAGGTGGTCGTCGGCGTCGATCCAGCTCATGTACTGGCGCCCGCTCCCGACGCGGCCGCCCAGCCCCAGCCGGAACGGTGGCAGCATGGGCTTGAGCGCGCCCCCCGCCGGCGTCAGCACCATGCCGGTCCGGAGGGTCACGACCCGGATCCCGGCGGCCGCGGCCGGCTCCGTCGCCCGTTCCCAGGCCCTGCAGGTCCGGGCCAGGAAGGTCTCTCCCGACGAGCTCTCCTCGGTGAGCACCTCGTCGCCCCGGGCACCGTAGAAGTCCACCCCCGAGCCGGAGACCATGACCTCCGGCGGATCGTCCAGGCTCGCGAGGGTCTTCGCCAGGAGCCGGGTGCCCCGACGCCGGCTCTCGAGGATCGCCTCCTTCTTCGCCTCGGTCCAGCGGAGGGCGAAGATCGGCTCGCCGGCGAGGTGGACGATCCCGTCGAGGCCCTCGAGGCCGGCCGCGTCGATCTCTCCGTCCTCGACGCTCCAGTAGACCGCGTCGGAGGCCCGGGCCTCCTCCCTTCCCCGGACGAGCCGCGCCACCTCGTGGCCCCCGGCCCGGAGGAAGTGCGTGAGGGCGCTACCGATGAGCCCGGAGGCCCCCGTCACCGCGATCCGGAGCGACCCGCCTCCGTCCTCGGTCCGGCGGAGGTCGTGGTCCAGGCGCCGGTGCCTGAAGGCGAACGCTCGCTCCAGGGCCCGCTCCACCACGGGCCGGGCGAAGGAACGGGCGGCGGCGCCGAGGGGGGGCTCCCACTCCACCTCGTCCTCCAGGACGCAGCTCCCGGCGTCGCCGGGCAGAAACCTGTGGGTGTGGACCCATCGCCGGAACGGCCCTTCGATCTGCTCGTCCCGGAAGAGCCGGCCGTCCTCGACGCGGGTGTGCTCTACGAGCCAGCTCATGCGGACGGGCCCCTTCCGGATCCGGAGCCGGACCCGGGTGCCCTCCTCGAGGCCGCCGGTCCGCTCGAGGATCTCCACGTCTTCCCACGGGGGGAGCATGCGCTCCAGGGCCCCGGGCCGGGTGTGCCAGCGGAAGACCCGGGCGGGCTCGAAGGGGAGCTCGGAGCGGTGGCGAAAGACCGGCATTCAGACCGCCTCCTCCTGTGCGAATTCGTCCGTGTCGGCGCCGTCGGCCGGCGCCTATCCCCCCACCAGCCAGGCCGCGATCAGCGTGCCGGTGAGCTGGAGGGTCAGGTTGTCGATGCCGTGGTGGCTCACGGCCTCCACGACGGTCCCGGCCACCCCGCACGCCAGGGCCGTCCCGAGGGCTTTCATTCCGGAGACGTCCCCGACGGTCAGGGCGAGCCACGACGCCCCGACCCCGGCGACGAAGACCGCCGCCGAGCCCTCGAGGCTCCGCTCCGCCGTCACCCCGCCGAAGCTGGGAACCCGGTAGCGTCGTCGTCCCCAGCGCACGCCCACGGGCTCGCCGACGGCGTCTCCCCAGCCGGCCAGGAGGTATCCCACGCCGGCCCAGGCCGGCGCGAGGAGGTTGCTCAGGACGCCCCCGACCGCCGTGGCCACCAGCGGGAGGACGACGAAGAGTCCCCGGCGGGGTCGGTCGGTGGGTCGGGCCAGGGCCTCGAAGAGTGGGTCCCCGGCGCCCCGGAGCAGGGCCACCAGGACGCCGCCGGCCACCACCGAGCCGAAGGAGACCGTCCCGGCCGTGCCCCACACGAGCTGGACCGGCAGCGCCGCCGAAAAGACGACGAAGTGGAAGATCTTGCGGCTGTCGGGAACCCGGAGGCCCGAGCGTCGGGCCGCCACGGCCGCAACCGCGCCCAGCAACCCCACCAGGAGGCCGACGAGCCCGGCGGCCCCGGCCACCGCGGGCGTCGGCAGGAAACGCTCGATCAGCGTCCCGCACCCATCCGGCCGTCACTCCTCACCGGCGGCCTCCTCCTCCAGGGAGAAGAGGGTGCCCAGGTACTCCCGGAGCTGACGCTCCACGTCGTCGCCCTTGGGGATCACCCCGGACGCCATCTCCCGGAGCTGCTCCCGCTCCTCCCCGTCCAGGTCCTTCGCCGTGACCACGATCACCGGCAGGCCCAGGTATTCCGGGTGCTCCCGGACCTTCTCCAGGAAGGTCATCCCGTCCATGACCGGCATCATCAGATCCAGGATCACCGCGTCGGGCGCCTCCCTGCCCAGGGTCCGGAGGGCCTCGGCCCCGTTCGCCGCTGTGGTCACCTCCAGCCCGGCGTCCACGAGGTAGTCCTTCATCAGCTCCCGGGCGTCCGGCTCGTCCTCCACGACCATGACCCGTCCCACGCCCCGCTTCCGGAGGAGGTTCCTCCAGAGGACCCGGAGCAGGTCCTCCCGCTCGACCGGCTTGTTGATCAGGTCCACCGCCCCGAGGAGGCTGCCCCGGTTCTCACCGGCCACGATGCTCACCACCACCACGGGGATTTCACGGAGCACGGGATCGGCCTTGAGCTTCTGGAGCGTCTCGAAGCCGTCCATCTCCGGCATCATCAGGTCCAGGGTGATCAGGTCCGGGTCCTCCTTCCGGGCCAG
>CAZMPV010000134.1:4977-7400 GCA_964567985.1 uncultured Gemmatimonadaceae bacterium | reverse complement strand
CTCTTCGTCTCCTTCGACGACGGCGAGCACTGGCAGAGCCTCCAGCTCAACCTGCCCCACACGCCGGTCACCGACCTGGAGGTGCACCGGAAGGACCTGGTCGTGGCGACCCAGGGACGGTCGTTCTGGATCCTGGACGACGTGACGCCGCTCCATCAGCTCACCGACCAGGTCGCGGACGCCGACGTCCATCTCTACGAGCCGCGGGCCGCCTACCGGAGCGAGTACGAGGCCGTCGACCCGGACGACACCTACCCCGGCGGCGAGCTGGGCGGCGCCCGGCTCAAGCGCCAGCGGGTGTCGTCGAACCCCCCGTACGGCGCTTTCATCTACTACAAGCTGGAGAGCGAACCAGCCGGCGAGGCGACCCTCGAGATCCTGGACTCCGGGGGCGATGTCGTCCGGACCTTCTCCAGCGAGGCCGAGGGTGAGAGCCACCTGCCCACCGAGGCCGGCATGCACCGCTTCGTCTGGGACCTGACGTATCCGGGCGTGGACGGAGGCGGCGGCGGTCCCGAAGCCGTGCCCGGCACGTACCGGGCCCGGCTCACTGCCATGGGCGAGACCCAGACCCGCTCCTTCGAGGTCCGGCTCGATCCCCGGTATCCGGTGAGCGCGGCCGACCTCCAGGAGCAGTTCGACATGGCCGTGGACGTCCGGGACAGCATGCGGGAGCTGGCCGACGCCGTGGACGCCATCGAAGCGGTCCGGAAGCAGGTGAAGGACCTGACCGAGCGGAGCGAGGGCATGAGCGGCGCCGGGACGATCGCCGACCAGGGCGAGGCGCTCCTGGACGCCATGGCCACCGTCGAGGCCGAGCTGGTGCGTCAGCCGGAAGGTCGGAAGATGGGCTACACCGTGCCCAAGCTCCAGCGTCAGCTCGGGGCAGTCGCCAGCGCGGTGGGCAGCACCCACGCCCGGCCCACCCAGGCCGCCGTCGACCGGTACCGTGAGCTGCGCTCCAGCCTCGACTCCCAGCTCGACGCCCTCGAGGGCGTCTGGTCGAACGAGCTCGCGGCCTTCAATAGCGCGGTCGAAAGCGCCGGGGTCGGCCCCGTGATCGTGCCGGGGAACTGAGCCGTGGTCTCCCTGGCGGGGCTCTGGCTTCCGATCGTAGTAGCAGCGGTCCTGGTCTTCGTGGCCAGCGCGGCGGTGCACATGTTCCTGGGCTATCACGACACCGACTTCGGCCAGCTCCCCGACGAGGAGCGGGTCCGGGCGGCCATCCTGGAGGCCGGCGTGGAGCCCGGTGAGTACCACGTGCCCTACGCCGGGAGCCGGGAGGCCACGGAGTCGGAGGAGCACCAGCGAAAGCTGGAGGAGGGCCCGGTGGGCTTCCTGACGGTCCTGGAGCCCGGCCCGTTCAACATGGGCAAGCGCTTCGGACTCTGGTTCGCCTACTGCCTGGTGGTCGGCGTTCTCACGGCCTACGTGGCGGGCCGGGCCCTCGGCCCCGGCGCCGAGTACCTGGAGGTATTCCGCTTCACCGGCACCACGGCCTTCATCGCCTACGCCGTGGCGCTCTGGCAGGACTCGATCTGGTACGGGCGGAAGTGGAGCACCACGCTCAAGAACACCCTGGACGGGCTGATCTACGCCCTGCTCACGGCGGGCACGTTCGGGTGGCTGTGGCCGGGGTGAGCCGACGTGAAGCCGACCGACCGCCCCGGGCCGCACGGGGACCCTGGATCATGGAGGTGATGGTGGGGTGACGGAGGGCGACGAACGGGCGGTGGTGGTCATCGGGGCCGGCCAGGCCGGCCTGACCACCGGCTACCACCTGAAGCAGCACGCCCTGGACTTCGAGATCCTGGCCGACGACGAGCGCGTCGGCGACCCCTGGCGGGAGCGCTGGGACTCGCTGCGGCTCTTCACCCCGGCCTTCTACAACGGCCTGCCGGGGATGGACTTTCCCGCCGACGAGCCGGACTACCTCCCCCTGAAGGACGAAGTCGCCGACTACCTGGAAGGCTACGCCCGGCGCTTCGAGCTGCCGGTCCGGCTCGAGACCCGGGTCGAGCGGGTGCTGCGAGGAGAAGACGGCGGGTATCGGCTGGAGACGTCGGACGGCCCCGTCCGGGCCGACTCCGTGGTCGTGGCCACCGGCGCTTTCTCCCATCCGAACGTCCCGTCCTGCGCCGACGAGCTCCCGGGCCACGTCTTCCAGTACCACTCCAGCGACTACCGGAACCCGGAACTGCTCGGCGACGGCGACGTCCTGGTGGTCGGCGCCGGCAACTCGGGCACCCAGATCTCCGCGGAAATCGCGGAGACCTACCCCCGGCGAACCGTGTGGCTCGCGGGGCGGGACACGGGGCGGCTGCCCCGGAGGCTCCTGGGCTTCGACGTCTACCGCTGGATCGGCCCGACCCTCCTCCGGGTCCGCCGGGATTCGTTCCTCGGGCGTCGCCTGCACAGGAAGA
>CAZMPV010000134.1:0-4877 GCA_964567985.1 uncultured Gemmatimonadaceae bacterium | reverse complement strand
TCCGTCGAAGCGCTCCACCCCCTCGGCCACCGCCGCCTCCCGGAGCTCCTCGTCCAGGGTGGCCAGGGGTCGCCCCAGCCGGACGGCCAGCTCGAGATAGGCCGCATCGTACACGCTGAGCCCACGGGTTCGGGCGAGCCGGTAGGTGGCGGTCAGCGCCCGGCTCCGCTCCACCGGATCGACGGCGATCGGGAGGGCGCGAAGATGCCGGGCCACGCGGGCGACCTCCTGGGCGGTAATCCACCCTCGCCGCTCGGCGGCCAGAAGGCCGTTGGCCACCTCCAGCCCCCAGAGGGACGCCACCACGGCCTCGGAGGTTCGGAGCGTCTCCAGGATCCCGGTCGCGTAGTCGTCGCCCTCGTCCTCGAAGCACCACGCCAGCGTCACCGACGCGTCGAGGACGAAGTTCATCGCTTCCGGCCGTCGTCGATCAGGTCCCGGACCGAGAGATCGGACCCGAGGCAATGCTCCGCCCGAATCGCCAGCAGGCCGTCTATGGCCTCGTCCACGGTCCGGTCGGGGGCCCCGAGGACGGGTGTGAGCGCGGCCACGGGCTTTCCGTGGCGGGTGATCGTGATCCGCTCGCCGGCCTCGACCCGGTCGAGGAGCTCGGAGAGGTGGGTCTTGGCTTCGTAGGCTCCGACCTCGGTCATCGGTTCTGCCTCCCGGGGAACAAGATAGTCTAGTCGTAGACTAGTCTAATATCCTGTACACCTCCGGACCAGAGGGCCCCGACGCCCCCCCCTACTCCGCCTGCAGCGACCGGGCCGGGTCCACGGCCGATGCCCGCCGGGCCGGCGTGTAGCTGGCGAGGAGGGCGACTCCGATCATGACGGCCGACATCGCCACGAAGGTCACCGGGTCCACGGGGGCGACCCCGAAGAGGAGGCCTCCGATGAGGCGCGTGAGCCCGAAGGCCGCCAGGAGCCCGACGGCGACGCCGACCAGCGCGACCCGGCTTCCCTGCACGACCACCATGCGGCGCACCTGCGCGACCCCGGCGCCCAGGGCCATCCGGATGCCGATCTCCCGGGTCCGCTGAGACACGACGTAGGAGAGCGTGCCGTAGATCCCGATGGCGCCCAGGAGGAGGGCCAGGGCCGCGGCCACACCTAGCGTCAGCATAGTGAAGGTGAGCTCGGCCATGGAGCGCGCGGCCAGCCCGGCCATGGTGAAGACCCGGTACATGGGCGCGCTCGGCGCCACCTCCCGGACGAGGGCGCGGACCTCCGGGGCGATCGTCTCGGCCCGGGCGGTCTTCAACACGTAGGCGGGAGTCCCCACCACCCAGCTCCCGGACGTCTGGCCCACCATCGGCAGATAGACGAGGGGATCGGGCTCCTGCTGGCGGAAGTCGTCCAGCAGGACGTCTTCCACCACGCCTCCGACGGTCATCCAGCCGATGGTCGTGTCGGCGACGGCCGGACGGAGGCGCTGTCCGAGCGGGTCCTCGTCGGGCCAGAGGAGGTCGGCGGCGGCGCGGCTGACGATCGCCCTCATCTCGCCGCCGGGGTTGGCGTCCCGCTCGAAGTCGCTGCCGCTCAGGAGCCGGATCCCCATGGTGCGGAAGTAGTCGCCTCCCGCGAAGATCAGGCGGAGGAGAGGGCCGTCCTCGCCCGTGCCCTCGGTACGCTGGGTCAGGAAGCGCGCCCGCCCCGCGCCCTCGTCCAGGGGCAGCGTGTTCACCAGCCCGACGGACTCGACGCCGGGCAGGGCGGCCAGGCGGTCCATGAAGGAGTAGTGGAACTGGGCGAACGTCGGGCCGTCGGTCAGCCCGTGCTCTCCGCCGTCGGGCGCCATCTGGAATGTGAAGATGTCGGCGGTCTCGTAGCCCGGGTCCACGTCGTTGAGGGCCCGGAAGCTCTGGAAGAGGAGGCCCGAGCCGACGAGGAGCACGAGGGCGGCCGCGGTCTGCACAACGACGAGGGCGTCCCGGGTCAGGTGGTCCGGCCCGGAGCCCGTCCGCCGGGAGGTCCGCAGGCCGCCCGCCAGGTCGGGCTTGGAAAAGCGGATCGCGGGCAGCAGACCCGAGAGGCACGCCGCCAGCAGGGCGACGCCGGCCGTGAAGAGGAGGGCCGTCGGATCGAGCCCCACGGAGCCCAGTCGGGGAATGTCCTCGGGGGCCGCCCGAACCAGAAGGGGAACCCCGATCCAGGCGAGGAGGACGCCGCCCACGCCTCCCCCGGCGGCGAGGAGGAGGGCCTCGGCCATCTGGGTGCGGATCAACCCGCCGCGCCCCGCGCCGAGGGCCCGCCGGACCGCCAGGTCGCCCCGCCGGCTCTCGGCCCGGACGAAGAGCAGGTTCGCCACGTTCGCGCAGGCGATGAGGAGGACGATGCCCACCGTGCCGAGGAGGATCCAGAGCGGGCCTTCCAGGTCGCCGACCAGCTCCTCCTCCAGGGAGCGCACGACCGGCCGGTGCTGCTCGATGATCCGGGCGTACCGGGGCGAGCCCCCGAAGCGCTCGGGAAGGCGGTCCGCCAGGCTGGCGAGCTCGGCCGCGAGGGTCTCGTGGTCCACTCCCGGGGCCATCCGGCCCACCAGGTTGAGGCCGAAGCTGCCCGGGGTGATCGGCTCGGTGGGCAGGTCGTGGAGCCAGACCGAGATGTTCTCGTTCGGAAAGCGGAAGTCGGGCCCCATGACCCCGATCACCGTCCGGAGCTCGCCGGCGATCTCGAAGGAGCGGCCGACGACGGCCGGATCGGCCCCGAACCACGACGTCCAGAGCTGGTGGCTGATGACGACCACCGTGGCTTCCTCGTCCTCCTCCGTCGGCACCCGCCCGACGACGGGCGTGGCCCCGAGGGTGGAGAAGAGGCTGGGCGAAGCCGGCGAGACGAAGAGCCGCTCGACGTTGCCCTCCGCGCGTACCGTGGTCTGAACCACCTGATAGAGCGCGAGGTCCTCGAGCCCGGCCGCGTTCTCCCGGTACTGGACGTAGAACTCCGCGCCGACGCCGAACTCCTCGGGAAGGTCCGAGCCCGGGGCGGATCCCCGGATCGAGACCAGCCGGTCGGCCTCGGGGAAGCCGAGGGGGTCGAGGAGGACGGCGTCGACGACGCTGAAGATCGCCGTGTTCGCCCCGATGGCCAGGGAGAGGGTGGCCACGGTCACGGCGGCGAGCCCCGGCGCGCGGAGCAGGCTGCGGGCGGCGTGGGTCAGGTCCTTCAGCCAGACTTCGATGGTCCGGCGCATCGTCCGCTTCCTCTCGTGAGATGTTCTTTGACGTCCAGGGGGATGACCCCCTACGCCTCGGCCCGCAACGCTTCTGTGGGCTGGATCCTCAGGGCCCGGACCACCGGGATCACGCACCCGACGATCCCCACCACCACCAGCAGCAGGGCCACGCCCCCCACCGACGTCGCGACCTCGATCGTCGAGCTCCCGGCGTCCTCGCCGCTCAGGATCCACGCCGCCACCGCACCGCCGAGCACGGCGCCCAGGCCGAGCTGCCAGAGCGCCCGGGAGAAGACGCCGGCCAGGATCCGACCCACGTCGGCGCCGAGGGCCGTGCGGATGCCGATCTCCCGGGTCCGCTGGGAGACGATGAACGACATCAGCGAGTAGACGCCCGTGACCGAGAGGAGCATGGCGATCAGCGCGACGACGATCAGGATCACCACGAAGAAGAGCTCACTGAGGATCTCGCCCCGGCGCAGGTCGTCCAGGGGATAGATCTCGTCCAGGACCACCCCCGGCGCAGCTTCGGCGGCCAGGGACCGGAGCCGGGACGTGAAGGCCTCGGGATCTCCCTCCACGTGGACGAGCATCCGGACCGGGAGGATTCCGGCCTCGGGCATGGGAAAGTAGATCTGGGGACGGCTGCCGCTGGGACCCGCGACTTCCTCCGGCACCACGCCGATGATCTCGGTCCACGGGCGGTCGGGGTCTCCGTTCCGCTCGAAGCGCCGGACCCGGTGTCCCACCGGGCTCTGTCCGCCGAAGACGTCTCGCACGAACTCCTGGTTCACCAGGGCCACCCGCTGGTCTCCGGCGTAGTCGGCCCGGTTGAAGGGGCGGCCCGCCGCGACCTCCCGGCCGACCACGTCGAAGTACTCGTATTCCACCCGGGCCGTCATGACCCCCTGGGGGGGCTGGTCGGGCCGGCTCTCCACCTCGAGGGCGGCGGCGGGAATGGACTGGCCCAGCAGCCCCGGAAGGCGGTCGGTGAAGACGACCTCGCCCACGCCGGGCTCCCGCTCGAGCCTCCGGCGCACGCTCTCACGCATTTCCCGGAAGCGCAGCAGGAGCTCTTCCCGGGCCGAGTCCGAGCCCTCGATCACCGAGCCGCCCGAGGTCACGTCCATGTAGTCGAGACGCGCAGACGCGTACTCCTCGATGTCGAAGGACACCGGAGCCGTGTACTCGGTGAGCTGCGACGTCGCGTTGGCGAAGGCCACCGGGATGAAGGCCACGGAAAGGGCCACCTGGAGGACGATGATGCTCGTCGGCAGGAGGCCGAAGGAGAGGGAGCCGCTCCCCGACGCCGCGAGCTGCAGCGCGTCGCGGGTCCCTCCCCGGGTGGCCCGCAGCGCCGGCAAAACGCCCACGATCCCCGCCCCCAGCACCGCCAGGCCCAGGCTGTAGAGGACCGTGGAGAGTGACAGGCCGCTCTCCCACCAGGAGGGCGGGGCCATGCGCTGCACCTCCCAGAAGACGTCCATGCCGTAGCTCATGCCGACCTGGGCCAGCACCAGGCCGACGCCGGCGGCCAGAAGGGCGAGGACCATGGCCTCGGCGAAGAGCTGGACGACGATCCGGGTCCGGCTCGCGCCCAGGGCGTTGCGGACGGCGATCTCGCCCTCCCGGGCCGCGTTCCGGGCGAAGACCAGGGCCGCCACGTTGGCCGCGGCCACGACCAGGAGCAGGGCGAAGAC
>CAZMPV010000133.1:4796-7414 GCA_964567985.1 uncultured Gemmatimonadaceae bacterium | reverse complement strand
CCACACCGCCCCCACCCCCGGCTCCACGCCGGTACGGTGGGGGCTTTTTCTTGCCACCCCACGAGGCCTGATCTTCGTCGTTCGCCCGAACTCACGGATCGGGGGGCTCAGACGCTACGGCCCCTCTCCCGGAAGGGACGGATCAGGCGCCGGACGGCGTTCCCCGGGTCGCCGGCGCCCATGACCGCGCCGACGACGGCGATACCGGCGGCCCGGGTCCGGGCCACCTCGGCGGCCCGCTCCGGTGTCACCCCGCCGACGCCCACCACCGGCACCGGCACCGACCGGGCCACCTCGTCCAGGCGCTCCAGCCCGATGGCCTCGTCACCCAGCTCCTTGGTGCCCGTCCGCCAGACCGAGCCGCAGCCGACGTAGTCGGCGCCGGCCTCCACGGCCCGGCGGGCCTCGTCGGGATCGTCGGCCGAGTAGCCGATCAGGAGGTCCGAGCCCACCCGCGCCCGGACCGGAGCCACCGGGAGGTCGGCGGGTCCCAGGTGGACGCCGTCGGCTCCCGCGGCCAGGGCCACGTCCACCCGGTCGTTGACGAAGAGGAGGGCGTCGGCGCCCCGGGTCATGCCCCGGAGGCCGAGGGCCGCATCGAGCATCTCTCCGGCCCCGGCCTCCTTCATCCGGAGCTGGACGGCCCGGGCGCCGGCCGCCAGCGCTTCGTGCACCACCTCGGCGACCGAGCGGGGCCGGGCGGCATCCCGGTCGGTGATCACGATCAGCCGGAGCCGCTCGGCGAGATCGCCGGGCCTCACGGGCGCTCCGACTCCATCTGACGGCGGAGGCGGCGGGCCCGGGCCACGGCCCGATTGTGCTCGGCCAGGGTGTGGCTGAAGATGTGGGTGCCGTCGGGACGGGCGACGAAGTAGAGGTAGTCGGTTCCGGCCGGTCGGAGGGTGGCCTCCAGCGCCCTCCGCCCGGGCGATCCGATCGGTCCCGGGGGAAGGCCGGGATGCGTGTACGTGTTGTAGGGATGGTCCGCCACCGAGTCCATGGCCGCGTAGAGGAGACGCTCCCGGGGCCCACCCAGGGCGTAGAGCACCGTGGGGTCGGCCTGGAGCAGATAGCCCCGCTCGAGCCGGTTGTGGTAGACTGCGGCGATGGTGTCCATCTCGGCCGCCATCCTCGCTTCGGCCTGGACGATCGAGGCCAACGTGACCACCTCCCGCTCGGTCATCTCGAGGGAGTCGGCCCGGGCGCGACGCGCCGGGGTCCAGTACGCCCGGTACGCCTCCACCATCGTGCCGACGACTTCACGGAGGGACGCGCCCTGGGCGAAACGGTACGTCTCCGGGAAGAGGTATCCCTCCAGGGTCGGACCCGGCACGCCGAGGCGCCGAACCCAGCCCTCGCTGCGGAGGGCCCGGGCCACCGAGTCCGTCGGCAGCCCGGTGATCCCGGCTACCCGGGGCGCGATCCGGCGGAGGGTGAAGCCCTCGGGAATCGTGACGGTCTCGGTCTCCACCCGCCCGGCCACCAGGACGTCCAGGATGTGGTTCCATCCGGCGTCGGAGGGGAGGGAGTAGCGGCCGGCCCGGACGCTCCGGTCCTCCCCCCGGAGCCGGGCCCAGATCCGGAAAAGCCCGGGGTTGTGGACCAGGCCCCGGGCCTCGAGGGTGTCCACCACGGTCCGGAAGGTGGCGCCCCGGGGGACCTCCATCGCGATCTCCCGGGCTTCGTCCCCACCGCCGCACCCGGCGGGGAGGAAGACAGACGTCAGGAGGAGCGCGGTCCCGGCTACGCGAGCCACCCTGGCGGGAAAGGGGAGCGGGCTCCCCGAGGCCCTCCCCCGCGGCGAGGCCCTCACGGCTCCTCGCCCGGGCCGGCACCGTCCCTCCCGTCCGCCGGGCCGTCGTCGATGACCGACTCCGGGCTCCGGCCGGGCCGGTCGAGCCAGCTCTGGAGGATCAGGACCGCGGCAGCGGCGTCGACCCGCTCCTTCTCCTCCCGGGCGCTCCGGGGAAGGTTGAGCCGCTTACGGACGACCCGCTCGGCCCGGCTGGAGGTCATCCGCTCGTCCACGTAGTGGACCGGCACGTCGAGCCTCCGGCCGAGCTCGTCGCCGACCTCCCGGACTTCCCGGGTCCAGTCGCTCTCCTCTCCTTCCAGATCCAGGGGAAGACCCATCACGACCGCGTTCACGTCGTGCTCCTCGCCGATCCGCTCCATGGCCTTGATCGGGGGACGCTTTCCCTTCCTCCGCTTGATGGTGGGGAGGGGGGAGGCGATGGTGCCGGTCGGGTCGCTCAGAGCCAGGCCGACCCGGCGCTCGCCGTAGTCGACGCCCAGTGCTCGCACGGGTCGAGGAGGGAGGGGCGTCGCTAGATGGCGTCGAGGGCGCCCGCGAGATCGCGGCCCTCGAGGAGCTCGCCGTAGAGGTCGTGGACCCGGGTCTCGGAGCCGAAGGCGAAGACGCACTCCTCGTCGCCCCGGGCCCGACACATGACCTCCAACACCCCCAGGGGCGCGTCGGCCACCCGGCTCAGGACGCCGGAGAGGATCCCGGCCGTGAAGGCGCAGGAAGGCTGGGTCTCTTCGCCGCCCTCGCCGGCCTCGGCCCAGTCGTCGGAGCGGAGAATCCCGATCCGGGGGTGGGCGTCCTCGTGGCGCAG
>CAZMPV010000133.1:0-4696 GCA_964567985.1 uncultured Gemmatimonadaceae bacterium | reverse complement strand
ATTCTCCACGCTCATTCAGGCTCCCGAAATCGAAGATGAGGACGGCGCCTCGCCGTCGCAGTATGGAACCGCTCCCTAATATAAGGTGGTATGTACATCGAATCATCGCCGAGACACGAGAGAGAGGACATCATGGAATACGAGGACAACCGGGAGCTGTTCAACTTCGCGTCGGGCCTGATCCTGGGAGCAGTGATCGGGGCGGGGGTCGCTCTCCTCACCGCGCCCCAGAGCGGTCGGAGGACCCGCCGCAAGATCCGGCGCAGAGCCGGCGACATCCGCCACGGGGCCGAGGACCGCTGGGACGAGTTCGCCGACGAGGTGAAGGAGAAGGTGGACGACGCGGTCCGGGGCGCTCGGCAGAAGCTCGGCTGAGCGGGCGGACGACCTTCCGGCCCCGGGCGCACACAGCCGAAGGCTCGCCGGGAGCCGCTCCGGGGCGGTGGACGCCGACGGGAGGACTCACTCGATGGACTTGAGAAGCTCCTGCGCTTCCTGCTTGACGAGCGGATCGACGGGGTTCGACGCCGGGCGCTCCAGGACGTCCCGGAGCTGGGTCCGCGCTTCCTCGCTCCGCTCCCGGTCGAGGAGGGCCCGTGCGAGCTCGAGGCGATAGAGGAGGATGTCCGGCGCCAGCTCCACCGCCCTCCTCAGGTGCTCCAGGGCGGCCTCCCACGAGGCCTCCCCCATGATCCCGCCGCCCAGTAGGTGCTCGGCGAAGAAGCGCGACACCCCGCTCACCCGCTCGGTCTCGGCGTGCCACATACCCAGGACGTGGTGGGCGCCGGCGTGGCTGCTGTCGGCCTCCAGGGCGCTCCGGGCGTGGTCCCGGATCTCTTCCGCCAGCCGGATCCGGTCCCGGGGACCTTCCAGGAGTGACCGCCTGCCCAGCGCGGACGCGAGCCAGAAGTGGGCGTCCGGATCCTCGGGGGCGACGGCCAGGGCCCGGCGGGCGTACTCCTCGGCCTCTTCGTACCAGCGACGGGCGTCCTCCTCCTCGGAGGCCAGGATGCCCAGCGTCAGGGCTTCGCCGGCCGCGGCCGTCAGGACCTCGGGGTGTTCCGGATACCGCTCGACGAGCGAGCGGTAGAGCTCCATGGCCTGGGCTGGCTTCATGCGGGCGTGGAGCTCCCGGCCACGCTCGAGCGTCGCCTCGACGGTGGACGTCCCCAGGCCCCTGGGAGTCTGAGCCCGGGCCGGCTGGACGGCCGGGGCCACGAGGAGGACGATTGTGAGGATGCGACGCATGAGCGGGGGGTCGGGAGGATAAGTCCGCCGTCCCGGCGGGTCCCGGCGCGCCGTGCGCGCCACGAAGAAGGGATGACGGGAAGGTCTCGACAATGTCAGAAACAGGAGGCCCTGGGTCAATGATTCCGGCTCGCGTGGTGGAGCGGAAGCGGGAGGGAGGCGTCCTGGAAGGGGGCGAGCTCCGGGCGTTCCTCCGGGGATACCTGGACGGCGAGGTTTCCGACGCCCAGATGGCCGCCTTCCTCATGGCCGTCCATTTTCGGGGACTCGATCCCTCGGAGCTCAACGTGATGGTGGACGCCTTGCTCCGCTCCGGGGCGGTCCTCGACCTCTCCCACCTCCCCGGACCCCGGGTGGACAAGCACTCGACGGGGGGCGTGGGCGACAAGGTCTCCCTGGTCCTGGCGCCCCTGGCCGCCGAGCTCGGCCTCTACGTGCCGATGATGTCGGGCCGGGGCCTGGGACACACGGGCGGCACCCTGGACAAGCTCGAGGCTATCCCGGGCTTCCAGACCGGTCTGGGGCTGGACCGCTTCCGCTCGGTCCTGGAATCGGTCGGGTGTGCGATGATCGGCCAGTCGGAGGAGATCGCGCCGCTGGACGGCCGGCTCTACGAGCTCCGGAGCGTGACCGCGACCGTGCCCGCCATCCCCCTGATCGCCTCCAGCATCATGAGCAAGAAGCTGGCCGAGGATCTGAACGGGCTGGTCCTGGACGTGAAGGTCGGGCCCGGCGCCTTCATTCCGGAGCCGGAGCGGGCGAAGGAGCTCGCAAGGACGATGGTGGAGATCGGCCGGGCCCGGGGCGTCGAGACCGTGGCGTGGACCACCGCGATGGACCGGCCCCTGGGCCGGGCCGTGGGCAATGCCCTGGAGGCCAGGGAGGCCTTCCGGGCGCTCGCGGGAGACGGTCCCGACGACCTGACGGAGGTCGTGGCGACCCTCACCGGGGAGATGCTGGCGGTGGGCGGCCTGGCCGGCGACGCCCTCGAGGGTCGGGAGCGGGCTCTCGACGCCCTCGAAGGAGGACGGGCCGTGGAGCGGATGGCCCGGCTCGTGGAAGCCCAGGAGGGAGACCCCCGGGCGGTGACGGAGCCGGAGCGGCTGCCCCGGGCGCCGGAGGTCGTGGAAGTCGGGGCCGCCAGGGGCGGCGCGGTCCGGCGGATCGATCCGGTGGCCCTCGGCTACGGCGTGGTGCTCCTGGGGGGCGGCAGGCGAGCCATCGGAGCGTCCATCGATCCCCGGGTGGGATTCGTCCTCGACGTGGAGCCGGGAGACGAGGTCCGGGAGGGGGACCCACTGGGCGAAGTCCACGCGGCGGATCCGGCGGACGCCGGGCGGGGCGTGGAGATCCTCGCCGACGCCGTCGAGATCGGCGACGAGGCGCCGGACGACCTCCTTCCGCTGATCGGAGAGCGGATCGCCGCCGGCGAGGACGCCGCTTCGAGGGCGGACTGACTCCCGAGGGCTAGCCCTCGAGGAGGGAGTATGGGATCCCCTCTTCATCGAACGCCGTCCGGAGCTCCTCGGCCCGATCTCCGGGGACCCGGAGGGCGAGCCCGCACTTGGCGTCGGTCTCCGGCGGGGCCGGCACCACGTCGGCGGGCACCTTCGCCTCGGCCGCCACGTCCTCGGCCCACATGGCGTAGTGGCTGGTATCGAAGAGGAAGAGACGGGCCGTGGACTCGGCGGGCTCGTCGCTCATCGCTCCTCCGGTCGGGGTCGGGCGCCGGCGCCGAAGGTGATCGGCCCCTGCCGATCGCAGTACTCCGTGGGCTCGGTCCCCGGGATGTAGATCTCGGTGTAGGCCAGGGAATCGGGGCACCAGCGCGACGCCAGCAGCCCGGTCTTCCGATCGACCCGCCGGGTGATCAGGTCCGGGTGCATGGGCCAGGGATCCGGGACCTCCAGGATCGCGCCCACTTCCTCGAGCGAGTCCGCCGGAAGGACGCCGCCCGTCGAGTCGGCCAGGGCGGCGATCTCGGTGGAGTCGGGTCCGTAGTAGACCCGTTTCATGAAGGAGCCCCAGACCGGCGCCGCGTCCGCCCCGCCGGTGGCGGCCCGGACGCTGTCCCGCGACTGCCAGATCGGCTGGGGCTGGTCCATCCCGAACCAGACCAGCGCCAGGAGGTTCGGCGTGAATCCCGTGAACCAGACGTTCGTTCCCTCGTTGGTCGTGCCGGTCTTGCCCGCCGCGGGCACCTCCACGGGCAGCCCTCCGCGGAGGCGCACCCCGCCGTACCCGGTGCCCCGCCGGACCACGTCCTGGAGCATGTCCACCGTCACCCGGGCCACCATGGAGTCCAGCACCTGGGTGCGCTCGGGCTGGGGCTCCCAGAGCACCTCGCCCTGGGCGCTCTCCACCCGGACGATCGCGTGGGGTCGGACCTTGGTGCCGAGGGTGGGGAATGCCGAGTAAGCCTCCGCCATCTGGATCGGGATGACCTCGTTGGCGCCGATCGCCGTGGAGGGGTAGCGCTCGATCTCCGTCCGGATGCCCAGCCGACGGGCCGTCTGGGCCACCGTCTCCAGGCCGACCTCGTTCACCGCGAGCTTGATCGCAACGATGTTGATCGAGCGGTACAACCCTTCCCGGATCGTCAGCGGGCCGTGGAATTCGCCGGTGAAGTTCCGGGGCTTCCACTCCTCGCCGCTGACCTGGGGCAGGACCACCGGGGCGTCCACGATGATGTGGGAAGCCGGGATTCCGCTGGCGATGGCCGAGGTGTAGACGAAGGGCTTGAATCCGGAGCCCGGCTGCCGTTGGGCCTGGGTCGCCCGATTGAACTTCGAGTGTCGGAAGTCCCGCCCCCCGATCAGGGCCCGTACGGCGCCGGTCTCGGGGTCCACGGCCACGAAGGCGCCCTGGAGGTAGGGGGTCCGGCCATCGGTGAAGCCCTCCCCCTCCTGGTCGGCGAACTCCTCGTACTTCGGATGGTCGAACTCCGGGCGGCTCTCGATCGCCCGCCACCCCTCGTCCATGGCCCGGCGGGCCGCCCGCTGCATGCGACGGTCCAGGGTCGTGAAGACCCGGAGTCCCCCGGTGTACACTTCGCTCCCGAAGCGGTCGTCGAGGATCTGGCGCACCCACTCCTCGAAGTAGGGGGCCGCCTCGCCGCTCCCGCTGTAGCGGCTCGTCGGGAGCGGCCAGTTCTTCCACTTCTCGACGGCCTCCCGCTCCAGGAAGCCCTGAGCCGCCATGAGCTCCAGGACCAGGTTCCGGCGGTTCCGGGCGTTGTCCGGGTGGAGGAGGGGGCTGTAGTACGACGGGCGGTTCACGACGGCGGCGAGGAGCGCCGCCTCGGCGGGGTTCAGCTCCGAGGCGTTCTTCCCGAAGTAGTTCCTGGCCGCCGTCTGGATGCCCCACCACCCGTGGGCGTAGTTGATCTGGTTCATGTAGGCCTCGAGGATCTGGTCCTTCGAGTAGGCCCGCTCCAGATCCAGGGCCA
>CAZMPV010000132.1:0-7452 GCA_964567985.1 uncultured Gemmatimonadaceae bacterium | reverse complement strand
TTCTGGTTCGCGGTGGGCGGAGCGGTGGTCGTCATCGCCGCCACCCTCCTGATCACGATCCTCCTGGTGGCCCGGAGCATCGAGAAGCACGCGGCCCGGGCCCTGGAGGCCGCCCGGCGCATCGAGGAGAACACCCGCTCGATCTGGTCCCTGGCCGACGCCCGGGAGTCCCTGGAGAACATCCGGGACACCGTCGAGGACGTGGAAGCCAAGTCCGAGCTCCTCCTCCGCACCCTCCACGGGGCGGGGGGAGGGGCCCGGAAGGAGGTGGACCGGTGAGCGGGCTGACCGACGCCCAGCTCTGGTGGCTCGCCCTCGGGGTCGGCGTGGTCGTGGAGCTCGTGGTCTGGCTGCTCCTCGCCCTCATCGCGTCCAGCGCCGGCCGGATCCGGGAGACGGTGGCCGAGATCTGGATCGTGGGACCCAAGATCGCGAACAACACCGCCCACATCGACGTGCTGCGCTACATCAACCAGACCGCCGGAGAGGTCCTGGCCAGCGCCGGTGGAATCGCGGACAACGCGGCCAGCATCCACGAGCACGCCAACGGCTGTCCCGGCTGCCCGCAGTGCGTGATCGGCTGGGACGCCGGAGGCGCGTCGGGAGACGGACGATGACGAGATCGAGGAGGTCCTGATGGGTGTCCTGGGCATGACCCTGCTGACGATCGGCGCCGTCTTCCTGCTCTTCGGCGTCCTGGTCGTCTACCTGGTGAAGATCATCGCGGCGCTGGAGGCGATCGGGGGGACCCCCAAGAGCCTCCTGGCCCACGTCCGCTGGGGGGTGCGGGCCATCGAGCGCCAGACCGACGCCCTGGGTCCCCAGGTGACGACCCTCAACGAGGGGCTCGGCGCCGTGGACGAGGGGCTCGGATCGATCGCCGGCAGCCTGGGCGGGCTCATCGAGGCCCTGGAGCGCCAGGGGAGGAGCGGCTGATCATGGACGAATCCACGCCGCAGGCCGTCTACGTCCTCTGGTGGATCGCCCTGGGGATCACGACCCTCGTGGTCGTGCCCCTGGCCTGGTACCTGCTCCACAGGACGTGGCGGGCGGCCCGTCACATCCAGCGCTACACCGCCGAAGCCCTGGAAGCCGGCGTCGGCATCAAGGGCAACACCGGCCTGATTCCCGCTTTGGACGACACGATCGACGTGGCGGGACGCATCCAGGAGAAGGCGGGGGCCGCGGAAGAGGCCACCGGCGAGATCGCCGCAATTCTCAACGAGCGGGCCCGATAGGGAGGCCGTGATGCTCATCACCTACCTGACCGCCGGGGTCTCGCTGGCCATCGTCCTGGTCCTGGCCACCTACCTGATCCTCATCGCCGTCGCCCTGGCCGGGGCGATGCGGAACGTGTCCCGGCTCGCGGACGGGCTCGAGGGGATCGCCGCCGACACCGACCCCCTGGGCGAGAAGATCGGAACGATCGCCGGCGTGCTCGGCTCCCTGGAGGAGGGCTTCGGCGACGTCGACGAGAATCTGGGCAGGGCCGCCGGCGCCTTCGGCAGCCCGCGAGGAGAATAGACCATGTGCTTCAAGAACCTCCCCATCGACTTCGACGAGTCCGGGAAGGCCACCCTCAAGGAGGCGATCCCGGACCCCTACTCCCAGACCGAGCTGCGCTCGAGCGCGCCCCCCCAGCTCGACCGGGGACAGATCGAGGAGCTCCTGGCCCGGAACGGTCACCTGAAGAACGTGGACTTCGATCCCGTGACCCGGGTGGCCGGCGCCCTGGCGTTCCACTCGGTCTGCGACCTGGACGAGCGCAAGGTCCTGGAGGCCCGCTCCATGGCCACCCTCTTCCGGGGCTACGAGATCATCGCCATGGGTCGGGACCCCCGGGACGCGATCTACATCACGAGCCGGGCGTGCGGCGTCTGCGGTGGCGTGCACTCGGTGTGCTCCGCGATGGCGATCGAGATGGCCTTCGGGATCTGCCCTCCGCCCCTGGGCATCGTCATCCGCAACATCGCCCTGGCCCTGGAGTTCCTCTACGACCATCCGCTCCACCTCTTCCTCCTGGCCGGTCCGGACTACTCGGAGCAGATCGTCCGCCAGACGAATCCGGAGCACTGGGAAGCGGCGAAGTCGTGGGAGTGCCGCCACGCCGGGGCCCACGGCTTCCGTACCATGGCCGACCTCATGGAGGCCATGAACCCCCTGAGCGGGGAGCTCTACCTGGAGGCCCTCCACATGACCCGGGTCATCCGGGAGGCCTACGTCCTGATCTGCGGGAAGTACCCCCATCCCCAGACCATCGTCCCGGGGGGCATGAGCTCCACGGTGGACGCCAGCACCATGAACGAGATGTACCAGCGGCTGCGGAAGTTCTTCGACTACTCGAAGAAGGCCGTGGGCATCTGGGACGACATCACCGCCTTCTTCTACGAGCAGGACCCCCGCTACAGGCAGGTGGGCGCTCGGCAGAAGAGCATGGTGGACACCGGGATCTTCGACCATCCCGACCACTACGACGCGAAGTACGAGAACGCCGGGGCCTGGGGGCAGCGCCGCTGGGCCACGCCGGGCGCCGTCGTCGACGGCGAGCTGGTCACCACCGACCTGCACCAGATCAACATGGGGACCGAGGAGTTCGTCGATCACTCCTACTACGAAGACTGGGGCTCGGAGCGCTATCCCACCGATCCCCAGGGCAACCCCCTGAGCCGGTACCACCCCTGGAACGAGGAGACGAAGCCCAAGCCCACGGGGCAGAACTGGAAGGAGAAGTACTCCTGGGCCAAGGCGCCCCGCTGGGACCGGCAGGCGATGGAGGCCGGCGCCTACGCCCGCCTCTGGAACGCCGCGGTGGCGCAGGAGATGCCCGAGAGCGACTACCTGACCTCCACCGGCCACTCCATGCGCATGCGGGTGCCCCGTGGTGAGCTGCCCGAAGCGGAGGTGGAGTGGCACGTGCCCGACGACTGGAACGCCTTCGAGCGGAACCGGGCCCGGGCGTACTGCATCCCCTATACGGCCCTCATCGCCATGGACAACTGGGAGATGGCGATGGAGATGATGAGGAACGGCGAGGAGAAGGTCTCCACCCCCTTCGAGGTGCCGAAGAAGGGGAAGCGGATCGGCGTGGGCTTCTGGGGGGCCGGCCGGGGCTGGCTCACCCACCACCTGGAGATGGAGGACGGCCTCCTCACCAACTATCAGATTCTCACCCCCTCGACGTGGAACGCCTCGCCCCAGGATCCCTGGGGCAACCCGGGACCCTACGAGGAGGCGGTCCTGAACACCCCGCTCCTGGAGAGCTTCGACGACGAGGACTCCTTCAAGGGCGTGGACGTGCTCCGCACCATCCGCTCCTTCGACCCGTGCATGCCGTGCACGACCCACATGCACGTGGACGGCACCGACCGGGTGGTCTCCACCGAGGTCAACACCTGCGCCTGCGGGGTGGACGAGTGAGCTCCACCCCCCGCACCCTGATCGGCGGCGTCGGCTACCACTTCCTCCGGGACTTCTCGGCGGGGGTGGTGGCGTGGAAGGAGCTGACCGAGGAGGAGTGGCCCGCCTGGGTGGAGCTCGAGGACCTGGGCTACAACCCGGTGGCCGTGGCCCACCGGCTCCAGGAGACCGATCCGCCGGTGGAGCGCCTCGTCCTCCTGGCGGCCGTCCGGCGGGGCCGACGCCCCGGCGAGGTGAAGCCGTACCGGTGGGACGGCGCCCTCCCCGGCAACGACGAGCTCCAGGCCCGGGTGGTGGAGGCGGTCACCGGCGTGGTGGACCTGGACAACCTGATCCTGGTCCTGGGCGCCCTGGACGCGGCGCCGCCGGAGACGATCGTGATCGAGATCGAGCCCGAGGTGGAGGAGTCGGGAGAGGCGCTCACGCCCGACGTGCGCCGGGCGGTGGACGAGGCCGAGGGGCTGGTCCGGAGCCTCGTCGCCGGCGAGGTGGGCTCGGAGCGGATCCCCGAGGCGCCCCTGGGGCTGGATCGGCTCTCCGAGGGCCGGGTCCGCCTGGACGTGGGGCCCGCCGGAGCGCTGGGGCCCCGGATCACGCCCTACGACCCCGAGGAGGAGCGGGCGTGATCGCCTCCGAGGTGGAGCGGGTCGTCCAGCGCCTGGACGAGGTCCTGGAGGAGGTCGGCGACCACCCGGACCCCCGGGTACGGGCGGCGGTGACCGAGCTCGCCGACGGCATGCAGCGCATCCACGCCGAGGGTCTCAGGAGGCTGGCCGAGCTCCTGGCCGAGGAGCCCGAGCGCTTCCGTCGGGCCCTGGACGACCCGGTGATCGCCAACCTCTTCCTCCTCTACGACCTGGCGGTGGTCGACGAGCGGGGCCGGACCCGGGACGCCCTGGAAGAGGTCCGCCCGCTCCTGGAGGAGCACGACGCCTCCCTGGACCTCCTCGACGTGGACGAGGGCGTGGTGACGATCCGTCTCCGGGGACCCCGGGGAAGGATCGAGCGGGTCGCCGACGAGCTGGTGGAGGCCGTGCACCGGGCCCTCCGGAAGGGGCTCCCCGGATTCAGCAAGCTGGAGGTCGAGGGTCCCGTGGCCGAGGAGCCCGAGGCCCGGGTCCGGAGCGGCGAGCCGGGGTGGGCGGAGGCCTTCCGGTCCGGCGAGCCGGTGTCCATGGTGCCGGCGGGAAAGATCGAGGCCCTGGAGAACAGGCTGGAGACGGGCTCCCGGAACGGATCGGGAGCCTCCGCCGCCGGCCCGGGAGAGCGGCAGCGGAAGCGGGTGGCCGCGGCTCCGGCGGACGAGGTCCCGGAGGACGAGCTCCACGGCTCCCTGGTGGACGGCTACCCGGTTCTCCTCCTCCGTGCCGGCGGCGAGCTCCGGGCGTTCCGGAACGCCTGTCCCGGCTCGATCCTGCCCCTCCACCTCGGGGGGCGGGAGGCGGGCGCGGTGGTCTGTCCCTGGCACGGCTGCCGCTTCGACGTGGAGAGCGGGACCCGCCTCGAAGGAGAGGGCCCCGGGCTCGAGCGCCTTGAGTCGGGTGTCGAGGACGGGACCGTCTGGGTGGAGCTGAGCTGATGCGCGTCCTGGTCGCCGGCATGGGCAACGTGCTCCGGGAGGACGACGCCTTCGGCGTCCGGGTCGCCGAGCGGCTCCTGGAGGAGGGCGTGCCCCCGGAGGTGACCGTCCGGGAGGTGGGCACCGGGGGCATCCACCTGGTCCAGGAGCTCATGGAGGGCTACGACGTCTTCGTCCTCGTGGACACGGTGGAGGGGGAGAGGGAGCCCGGGGAGGTCTTCCTCCTCGAGCCCCGGGTGCCCGAGACCGACGACCTCACGGAAGCCGAGCGCGCCTCGGTCCTGGCGGACACCCACTACACGGTCCCGGCCAAGGTGCTGACGGTGGCGAAGGCCCTGGGCGCGCTGCCGGACCGGACGTATCTGCTGGGGTGTCAGCCCCGGAGCGTGGAGCTCGGCCTGGAGATGGGGACCGAGGTCAGCGGAGCCGTGGATCGGGCCCTGGCGCTTCTCCGGGAGGTCTTCGACGAGATCGGCGTCCCGGGCGGCGCCCCCGCCGGGGCCCGGGCCGGGGAGGCCCCGTGACCGAAGAGAACGGCGGCGAGCGCCCGGGGCCCGGAGAGGTCCAGCCCGGCGAGGCCGGCGGCGACGGTCCCGCCCCCCGGCTCAGGCTCCGGGACGAGATCCTGCAGATGATGTACTGGATGAAGGGAGAAGGGTTGGTCGAGGAGGCCGGACCGGCGGACCTGATGAGCTTCCTCTCGGGTCGGGCCGGACGGGAGGAGCTCGAAGACGAGCTCGAGGCGATGGCGGAGGCCGGCCTCCTGGAGGCGTCCGGCGCCGGCCGGTACCGACTCACGGGCGACGGCGCCATGGAGGGCGGCCGACGCTTCTCGGACGAGTTCGACGATCTGACGGGACAGGCCCACGGCGAGTGCAACGACCCGACGTGCGACTGTCACACCGATCCCCAGGCGGCCCTCGAGTGTATGGCGGAGAGACACGGGGCGGCCCACGGAAGCTGAACGGCGGCGACACCGGTAGCCGGAGACCCGGCCCGGCCCGGAACGATCACACACCCCAAGGAGGCGGCATGGAAAAGCGGCGAGCGGCGTGGCTCCTGGCGCGGGGGATCCTGCTGGTCAGCGGGATCAGCCTCGCCGGATACATCGTCTACCGGTACACCGTGGCCGGGAATCCCCCCCAGGTGGGGACCCTCTACGGCACGATCTTCCCGGCCTCGATCCTCCTGGCGATCCTGGCCGTGACCCTGGCGGTGAAGCCCTATCTCTTCCGGGATGCCGACGGGATGACCGGTTACGGCCTCCGGGGAGGGCTGCTCCTCTTCGGGGCCGGCTGGATGGGCACGGGGCTCCTCTGCGTCCAGTCCCTCACCGCCGGGATGATCGACGCCCCCGTGCTGGGGACGCTGGACTTCATGCACATGCTCAGCCACCACGTGGTCATCCCGGCCGGCATGGGCTTCCTGGTCGGCATTCCGACCCACGTGATGGACTGGGTCGGGAGCCCGTCCCCGGACGCGGCGGCGAGCCCGGGCGAGGTCGGGAAGCCGTGAAGGTCGCGATCGCGGGAAAGGGCGGCACCGGCAAGACGACGATCTCGGGCATTCTCGCCCGGGAGCTGGCCCGGTCGGGCCGCAAGGTCCTGGCCGTCGACGCCGACTCGAACCCGAACCTGGACGCCATCGTCGGCCTGCCCCCCGAGCGGGGCCGGGAGATGGCCGCCATACCCCGGGAGCTCCTGGAGCGCGTCGAGGAGAACGGAGACAGCCGGCTCGTCCTGACCCGGCCCCTGGACGAGGTCCTGGAGGAGTACGGATCCCTCGGACCCGACGGCGTCCGCATGGTCGTGATGGGGCGGGTCGCCCACGGCGGGAAGGGCTGCATGTGCAGCGCCCACGCCACCGTGAGGGGCTTGGTGGGCGAGCTCGTGCGTCACCGTCCCGGGAACGGCGAGGACGTCGTCCTGGACATGGAGGCCGGCCTGGAGCATCTGAGCCGGGGCACCGGCCGCTACGTGGACGGGATGCTGGCGGCGATCGAGCCCTACTACCGCTCCCTGGAGACCGGGAAGCGGGTGGCGGAGCTCGCCGACGAGCTCGGCGTGAGGCGGGTCTACGCCGTCGCCAACAAGATTCGGGACGACGCCGACCGGGAGGCCGTCGACGACTTCTGCGACCGGAACGGCCTGGAGGTCCTCGCCCGGATCCCCTACGACCGCTCCCTGATCGAAGCCGAGCGGGAGGGGAAGGCGCCCCTGGACTACGACGCGGACGCCCCGGCGGTCTCCGCGATCCGGGAGATGGCGGCCGGGCTGCACGGGGCGTTCCGGAGCTGACCCGGCGGCCGCCGATCCCCGCGCCGCCCGGCCGACGGCGGTCCGGGGAGGGCCGTCACATCCCGCCGCCGCCTCCCCGCACCGGCACCTCGATCGCCTGGCCCGGATCGGGGCGGATGCCCTCCTCGTCCAGCCGGTCGTAGAGGGCGGGCATCGCCT
>CAZMPV010000131.1:0-7463 GCA_964567985.1 uncultured Gemmatimonadaceae bacterium | reverse complement strand
CGGTGTCGCCGGTGATGGCCCCGGCGACGAAGAGCGCGCCTCCGGCCACCATCCACGGGATCCCACTCCGGTCCCGCTCCTGGGGAAGCACGCTCCGCCGCGTCGTCGCGTCCCGGGGCACCGTCACCGGGGTCTCGAGGGCGAGGGGGACGCCGGCGGTGCCGGTCCCGGGCGAGAGCACGTCGGCCGCGGAGGGCCCGGCGGGACGCTCCTGGGCCTCGGCCGGAGCGGCCCCCACCAGGAGCAGGAGGGCGAAGAGGGGCGTGACGACTCGAGCGGTCATGGGTTCTCCTCCATTCGGTCCGGGAGATGGCCGTCGGACGCGGTGTCGCCCGCGCACTCGGCGCAGGCGCACAACTCCCGAAGGTACTCGAATGGGTAGATTCCCGTCGAGTGCCCGTCGCTCCAGAAGAACTGCAGCGCGTAGCGGCCGACGTAGCGGATCTCCTCGGGGTGGACGCCGGGGGCGACCATGTCGTCGGTGAGGATCCGCTCTCCGGTCATCTCGTCCACGCACCCGGCGCAGGGGCACGCCAGCCGGAGGCGACGGGGCTCGTAGGTCGAGACGTGGCCGTCCTCCCACTCGATCCGGAGGCGGGTCCCGTCGTCCGTGGGCCCGATCTCGGCGGGCCGGCTCCGGGGATCCGCCACCGGCCTACTCCACGTTCCGGAAGTGGTCCGCGAGGGCCCGGAAGGCCTTTCCCCGGTGGCTTCGGCGATTCTTCTCCTCCCGGGAGATCTCGGCGAAGGTCTTTCCCAGCTCGCGGTCGTAGAAGAGGGGGTCGTAGCCGAAGCCCCCCTCGCCCTTCGGCCGGTCGAGGATGAGCCCTTCGGCCTCGCCCCGGAATACCTCCGTGTCTCCGTCGCCCCCGTCCAGGACGGCGACGCAGACGTAGCGCGCGGTCCGCTCCTCCCGGGGCACGCCCTCGAGCCGCTCCAGCAGGTACTCGTTGTTGCGCCGGTCCCGCTCCTCCCCTTCCAGGCCCTCTTCGGGCGCGAAGCGCTTCGAGCGGACACCCGGGGCGCCGTCCAGGGCGTCCACCACGAGACCGGAGTCGTCGGCCACGGTGGGGCGTCCGGTCTTCTGCTGGAAGTAGGCGGCCTTCGAGCGAGCGTTCTCCTCGAAGGAGTCGAAGGGCTCGAGGTCCTCCTCCTCGGGGGCCGGGGGGATGGCGAGGCCCTCCAGGTCGACGACCAGGAGCTCGGGCACGTCCGCCAGGATCCGTCGGATCTCGAAGAGCTTGTGGGCGCTCCGGGTCGCCAGGACGACCCGCTTTCGATCTCGACTCATCCGTGCCTCCGTCCGGTCCGTCTACGCTCGGTCCACGGCCCGACGCTGGGCCGCCAGGAGCTCTTCGACGCCCTCCAGGGCCAGGCCCACGAGCTCGTCCAGCTCGTCGCGCTCGAAGGGGTCGCCCTCGGCCGTGCCCTGGACCTCGACCAGGCGGCCCCCGGCGGCTCCCACCACGTTCATGTCCACCTGGGCCGCGGCGTCCTCCCGGTAGTCCAGATCCAGGAGCGGCCGTCCGTCCACCAGACCCACGCTCACGGCCGCGACCAGCTCCCGGACGGGATTCTCGGCGACCTCGCCCTCCTCGAAGAGGCGTCCGCAGGCCAGGGCGAGGGCCACGCAGCCCCCGGTCACCGAGGCGGTGCGGGTCCCGCCGTCGGCCTGCAGCACGTCGCAGTCCACGACCACGGTCCGGGGTCCCAGGGCCCGGAGGTCGGTGACGGAGCGCAGCGAGCGGCCGATGAGGCGCTGGATCTCCCGGGTCCGCCCGCTCACCCGGGCCCGCTCCCGATCCCGCCGGGAGTGGGTGGAGCGGGGCAGCATTCCGTACTCGGCGGTGACCCAGCCCGCGCCGGAGCCCTCCCGCCAGTCGGGGACCCCGTCGAGGACCGACGCCGTGCAGAGCACCCGGGTGCTCCCGGTGGCGACCAGGCAGGAGCCCTCGGCGTAGGGGGCCCAGTCCAGCTCGAAGGAGACGGCCCTGAGGGCCCGGTCGTCCCGTCCGCTCTCCCGGCGGCCGTTCATTCCGCTTCCTCCTCCGGGCCTTCGCCCGCGGCTCGCCGGGCTCGCTCCAGGATCCGGCTCGTGGAGTAGCCCTCGACGAAGGGGATGATCTCGACCCGGCCTCCGGCGACCACGACTTCCTCCCGCCCCACGACCTCCGAGGGCTCGTAGTCGCCGCCTTTGACGAGGACGTCCGGGAGGAGGCGGGCGATCAGCGCCCGGGGGGTGTCCTCGTCGAAGAGGACCACGGCGTCCACGCTTGCCAGGGCGGCCAGGACGTGGGCCCGGTCGTCCTGGGGGGTCACCGGACGCCCGCCTCCCTTCAGCCGCCGGACCGAGTCGTCGGTGTTCAGGCCCACGACGAGCAGGTCGCCGAGGCTCCGGGCCCGATGGAGATACTCCACGTGGCCCCGGTGGAGGAGATCGAAGCAGCCGTTGGTGAAGACGAGCGTCCGGTCCCGGGGGCGGCGAAAGCGGCGTACGGCCTCCTCCCGGGTGAGGACCTTCTCGGCGGGGTCGGGCACCGGGGACGACCCGGACGGGGACGGGCTCATGGGTGATCCAGGGTGGGGGTCTCGGCCTCGTCGATCCGGGCGAGGATCTCCCCGGCGCCGCGTTCCCGCAGCACGCCGGCCACCTCCCGTCCCAGGAGCGCCGCGTCTTCCAGCCGTCCGGTCCGGTCGCACCGCACCAGGCGGCGCCCGTCCGGGCTGGCCACCAGGGCCCAGAGCCGGAGCCCGCCGTCGAAGGGGAGCCCCAGGGCGGCGATCGGCAGGCGGCACCCGCCGCCCAGCTCGGCCAGGAGGGTCCGCTCGGCGGTGACCGCGGCCCGGGTCGGGGAGTGGTCCAGGGCCTCCAGCCGCTCCCGGGTCTCCGGGTCGTCGGCCCGGGCGGTCAGCGCCAGGGCGCCCTGCCCCGGCGCCGGCAGCCAGGCGGTCCGCTCCAGCCACTCCCCGATCCGCTCCTGGACCCCGAGGCGGTTCACCCCCGCGGCGGCCACGACGATGGCGTCGTACTCGCCCCGGTCGACCTTCTCGATCCTGGTGTCCAGGTTGCCCCGGATCGACGCCGGCTCCAGCTCCGGTCGGAAGGCCCGGGCCAGGGCCTGGCGGCGGAGCGAGCTGGTGCCCACCCGGGCGCCGTCGGCCAGGGTCCGGAGCGTGGTCTCCGACCCTTCGGGGCCGATGAGGACGTCCCGGGGGTCTTCCCGCTCCGGAATCGCGGCCACGACCACGCCGTCCGGCATCTCCGTGGGAAGATCCTTCAGGGAGTGGACGGCGAGGTGCACCGAGCCGTCGAGGAGCGCCCGGTCGAGCTCCCGGGTGAAGAGCCCCTTCCCCCCGATCTCGTCCAGGGGCCGGTCCCGACGCGCGTCCCCGGTCGTCCGGATGGTCTCCAGCTCCACACGGAGGCCGTGGCGGTCCTGGAGGGCGTCCCTGACCAGGCCGCTCTGGGTCAGGGCCAGGGCGGAGCCCCGGGTTCCCAGGCGTAGGGTGGACATTTCCTCGGAGCCGGCTCCCGGCGTTCAGGGTGCGTGTCTTCGGGGGAGGGGGGGTGCGGCTCGTCGCCGCGCTCCCCGCCCCGATCCACCTTCACACATAGTAGAAGAGGAGGAAGGCTCCAAGGAGGACCGCGACCCAGAGCACCATGCTTCCGGTGGGCCAGGTCCGGGCCAGGATCCCGTGGGGTCCGTGGGTTTCGAAGAGGCGGTCGACGACGCGGTCGAACCGGGCCAGGAGACTCGATTCCGCCCGATTCCGCGCCGCGGACACCGCCTCCGTGACCCGGGCGGTGACGATCCGACCCAGCTTCCTGTAGAACCAGTCGAAGTCCAGGGAGATCGTCTCCGTCCGCTTCATCATGGGCAGCAGGACGAAGAAGGCCAGGCCCGCGAAGAGGAGGAGTTGGAACTGGGCCACCAGGTGCTCGACCGTGTACGGCTGGTAGTCCACCTGGTAGGGGAGGATCGAGTAGAGGGGGTCCGGATAGACGCCCAGGAAGATGCAGGCGAAGGCGAAGATCCCCATGGCCACCCGCATGTTCATCGGTGGCTCGGGAGGCCGGAGCCCCGAGTCCTTCTGGAAGAAGACGAACCAGGGGTACTTGATCCCGGCGTGGAGGAAGACCCCCGCCGAGGCCGCCGTCAGGACGAACCAGGTGATCGTCAGATGGGCGTCGGCGGCCGCCTGGTTCGTCAGGGACTTGGAGACGAAGCCCGAGGTGTAGGGGAAGGACGAGATGGCCAGCGCCCCGATTCCTCCGGCCAGGGTCGTGAAGGGCATGGTCCGGAAGAGGCCGCCCAGCTCGGTGCACTTCCGCTTCCCGGTCACCAGGAGCACGCTCCCCGCGGACATGAGGAGCAGCGCCTTGTAGATGATGTGGGTGAAGGCGTGGGCGGCGGCCCCGTTCAGGGCCATCTCGGTCCCGATGCCCACCCCCGTGACCATGAAGCCCACCTGGTTGACGATCGAGTAGGCCAGGATCCGACGCATGTCGTTCTCCAGCAGCGCGTAGATGATCCCGTAGCACGCCATGTAGAGGCCCACGGGGATCAGGATCCAGGCGCCGGGGAAGCCCACCAGGAGGGTGAAGACCGCCGTCTTCGTCGTGAAGGCCGACAGGAAGACCATCCCGCTGGGACTCGCCTCCGGGTACGCGTCGGCGACCCAGGCCGAGAGGGGCGGGGCGCCGGCGTTGATGAGGAAGCCGATCAGGATGCACCAGGTGCCGAGGCTCTCCGGTTGCATGGCCGTGAAGTCCACGCTCCCCGTGGCGGCCACGTGGGCGGCGATGCCGAACATCAGGACGACGCCACCGAAGAGGTGGACCAGCAGGTAGCGCATGCTGGCCCCCCACGCCCCGGGCTGGTCCGACGCCCAGATGACGACGGTGGAGCCCACGGCCATGAGCTCCCAGAAGACGAAGAGGGTGACGAGGTCCCCGGCGAAGGTCACGCCGACGGCGCTGCCGGCGTAGGCGAATGCAGCCACCAGCTCCAGGAGCCGGGCCTGTCGGAGGGCGAAGAGTCCCCCGGCGAACGCCATGATCGCGAAGACGGTGGCGAAGAGGCGGCCGGCGGTGGTGGCCTCCACCGGCTCCAGGGTGTAGCTCAGGAACTGGGTGGTCCAGACGACCCCGTCCGGCACCATCCAGACGGCGGCCAGGGTGAGGAGGGGGAGGCCGAGGACGAGGCCCTCCCGGAGCTTCCCCTTCACGAACGGGAGGAGGAAGGCGCCCAGGACGAGGACGATCCCCGGGGGGAAGCTAACCGTCATAGTAGTCGTCCCCCCGCTTGATCAGCCGTCCCAGGGCCTTCGCCCCGACGACCATGGCCACGCAGGTCCCGAAGCCGTACGCGGCGTAGAAGCCGAAGAGGTGCTCCACGCCGAAGTGCTCGTGCTGGTGGATGACGAAGTCCGGCACCACCGTCAGGACCAGGATCGCGATGAAGACGCCCCAGAGGAGGCGGATCGTGGACGGCCGCACGAGCCAGTGGTCGTGGTCGGGCGGCATTTCCCCGCTCCGGCCACGGCCTCCGGCGCCGCTCCCCGGATCCGGCTTCCCGTCCCTCATCGTTCGATTCCGATCATGGCGTGCCCGAGCTCGATCACGACGTCGGGGTAGAAGAAGAAGAGCACCGTGAGGACCGCCGTGGCGGTCACGGCGATCACGATGGGCCGGGGCGCCTCCCCGTGCTCCGCCTCCACGTGATGATGGTGGCCGTCGTCGTCCTCGTCTCCGGACCCGTGCTCCCCCCCGGGGCCCGGATTTTCGGAGCCCCCTCCGTGGGCGGCGGCGAAGTCCGGCTCGGGCCGGAAGAAGGCCCGGTAGACGATCGGGACGAAGTAGCCGGCGTTCAGGAGGGTGCTCACCACGAGGATCCCCACGGCGAGCCACGCCCCCACCTCGAAGGCGCCCACCAGCATGTACCACTTGCTCACGAACCCGCCGGTGGGAGGAAGGCCGATCATCGAGAGCGAGCCCACGGCGAAGGCGCCCATCGTCCACGGCATGCGCCTGCCCACCCCGTCGAGCTGCCAGATCTCGGTCTTGTGGGCCGCCGTGTAGAGGGAGCCGGCCGCGAAGAAGAGGGTGATCTTTCCGAAGGCGTGGGCCGTGATGTGGAGGGCGGCGCCCACGGCCGAGAGGGGCGCCAGGATCGCCGCGGCCAGGACGATGTAGGAGAGCTGGCTGATCGTCGAGTAGGCCAGGAGCCGCTTCAGGTTCCCGCCCCTCAGGAGGATCCGGACCGCCACGATCGAGGCGACGATGACCGTGAATCCGGCAGCCCAGAGGAACCACTCGGTGCTCGCCGTCTCCCGGAGGAGGTCGAGGCCGAAGACGTACACCACGACCTTCACGACGCTGAAGACTCCCGCCTTCACCACGGCGACCGCGTGGAGGAGGGCGCTCACCGGCGTCGGGGCCACCATCGCCGCCGGGAGCCAGCGATGGACGGGCATCACCGCCGCCTTCCCGATGCCGAAGACGTAGAGGAAGAGGAGCAGCCCGACCAGGGGGCCTTCCACGTCGCCTGCCAGGATGCCGCCCGGGGCGAAGTCCACGGTCCCGGTGGCCAGGTACGTCCAGACGATGGCGAGGAGGAGGAGCCCGATGGAGGTGCCGACCAGGATCCCCAGGTAGGTCCGGCCCGCCCGCATCGCCTCCTCGTCCTGGTGGTGGGTGACCAGGGGGTAGGTCGAGAGGGTGAGGGCCTCGTAGAAGACGAAGAGGGTGATCAAGTTGCCGGCGAAGGCGATGCCGATGGCGCTGGCGATCGCCACGGCGAAGCAGACGTAGTAGCGGGTCTGGTGCGCCTCCCGGTTCCCCCGCATGTAGCCGATCGAGTAGAGGGAGTTGATCGGCCAGAGGAGCGAAGCCACCCCGGCGTAGATCATCCCCAGCGGCTCGAGCTCGAGACGGAGCGGGAGCCCGGGGATCAGGTCCGCCAGGACGACGGAGGGCCGGGCTCCCTCCAGGACCGGCGGCACGAGGCCGGCCACGACCCAGAGGAGGAGACCCGAGGTGACCAGGGTCACCGTCTCCCGGACGTTGGGCCGCTTCCGCGTCAGGACCAGGCCCACCGCGCCCAGGACGGGCAGGACGAGGGCCAGGACCGCCCGGGTCTCCAGGCTCACGGCAGGCCTCCCATGAGCACCCGGGCTGCGTCACCGGCGACGCCGGCCGTCAGCGAAGCGTCCACCCCGAAGTAGAAGTTGACCAGCACCAGGGCCCAGGTGGGCACGAGGAGGGCCAGGGGCGCCTCGGTGACGGCCGCGTCGTCCTCATCGTCCGCCGGCCCGGATCGGAAGTACGCGGCCTCCACGACCCGCCAGATGTAGACCACCGCCATGAGGGAGGTGATCAGCACGAGTCCCGCCACCGGCCACCAGCCCCGCTCCAGGGCCCCCAGGATCAGGTACCACTTGCTGATGAAGCCGACGGTCAG
>CAZMPV010000130.1:0-7504 GCA_964567985.1 uncultured Gemmatimonadaceae bacterium | reverse complement strand
AGCTCGTCGAGCTCGACCTGGCCGACGATGCTCCTCAGCGTGGTCTGGCTGAGCCAGGTGGTGGCCTCCATGTACTGCTCGACCTGGATGACCGCCTTCTCGGCGTCCACGACCCGGAAGAAGACGATGGCGTCCACGTGCACGGTGACGTTGTCCCGGGTGATGACCTCCTGGCGCTCCACGTTGATCGTGAGCACCCGCAGGTCGATCCGCTCGATCTTGTCGATGAAGGGGATCAGCAGCACCAGCCCGGGTCCCTTCACGCTCAGGAACTTCCCGAGCCGGAAGACGACGGCCCGCTCGTACTCCCGCAGGATCTTGACCATCTGCGGGAGGAAGACGACGGCCAGCACCGCGAAGGTGAGGAACCAGATGAAGGCGTCGCTGGCGAACGGGTCCTGGGTCATGTTTCACTCCCGCTGGTTGGCGCATTCGATTCGGGACGCACCCGGATGGTGAGCCCGTCGATCTCCTCGATGCGGCAGGCCTGACCGGCCTCGATCTCGGCGTCGCTCACGGCGTGCCAGTACTCCCCGTCCACGAAGATCCGGCCCCCGAGCGGCCCCACGTCGTCGACGACCTCGGCGCTCCGGCCCACCATCGCCTCGACGCCGGTCCGGGCGGCGGCGAACTGGATCTTGAGCCCGTACGTGGCGATCCAGACGAAGAAGAGGGTCGTGAGGAGGGTCGCCGGGACGAGCCACGCCCACGAGAGCTCGAGACCCTCCGGCAGGTCCTGGAAGAGCATGAGCCCGCCCAGGAAGAAGGCCACCGCGCCTCCGGCCGTGAGGAGCCCGAACGTCGGCGTGAAGGCCTCGGAGACGAAGAGGGCGACGGCGAGGGCCAGCAGGAGGTAGCCGGCGGTGTTCACGGGCATGGCCGCCGAGGCGTAGAGCAGCAGGATCAGGGCGATGGCGCCCGCCACGCCGGGAACGATGGCGCCCGGGTTCGTGACCTCGCCGATGATGCCGTAGATGGAGACCATCATCAGGAGCAGCATGAGCTCGGGCCGGATGATCAGCCCGAGGAAGCGCTCGCTCAGGTTCTTGGGGATGGCGGTCACACGAGCGCCGGCGGTCCGGAGCGTGTCGCCGTCCACGACCCGGCCGTCGATCTCGTTCAGCAGCTCCTCCCGGTCGGCGGCCAGGAGGTCGATGACGTCGAGCTCCAGGGCCTCGTCCTCGGTGACCGAGGCGCCGTCCCGGACGGCCGAGATCGCCCACTCGGCGTTCCGGCCCCGGCGCTCGGCGATGCTCTGGATGAAGCTCTCGGCCCAGCTGAAGGCCTTCTTCTGCATGACCGTGTCGGTCTCGGCCCCGCCGGGCGACATCTGCACCGGAGAGGCGGCGCCGATCGTCGTCGAGGGCGCCATGGCGGCCACGTGGGCGGCCATGGTGATGAAGGTGCCGGCGCTGGCGGCCCGGGCGCCGTCGGGGGCGACGTAGACGACCACCGGGATCGTGGCCTCGAAGAAGGTCTGGACGATGTCCCGGGTGGACTCGAGCAGCCCGCCGGGGGTGTCCATCTCGATCAGGAGCAGGTCCGAGCCCCGCTCGACGGCCTCGCCCAGCCCCCGGGTGATGTAGTCGGTGGTGGTGGGGGTGATCGGCTCCTCGACGCGCAGGAGGCTGACCGAGGCGGAGTCCTGCGCGGCGGCCGCGGCCGGAAGGGCCGGGCCGATCAGGAGCGGAATCGCGAGTACGAGGGTGAGCCTACGCATTGGTTTCGGGGGATCGGGGTCGTGCCGACCCTCCCATGACAAGCATGGACGGCGGGAGCGGGGTCGCGCAATGGGTGGTCCTCGAGCGCCGCTCCTCTTCCTGCTTTCCGGCGCCGGGGGTCGGGAGTCGCTCAGAGCCCCAGGAGCGTGCGGACGCGCCTGGCGAGCGCCGTGTCGTCGAAGGGCCGGACGAGGATCGAGTCCCGGCGGGTGGTGAAGCCCAGGATCCGGAGGTCCGTGCGGGGCAGGCACGACGTGAAGAGGACGGCGGGACGGACGCCCTCCCGGCGCATGCTCCCGACCAGGCGGTCGCCCCGCCCGTCGGCGAGGGTGGCCTCGGTGACCAGGAGGTCGAGGGGGCCGCCGAGCTCCCGGGCTCTGACCACGGCCTCCGTCGCCGTGGACGCGGCGAGGACCGTGAAGCCGAACTCCGTCAGCATCTCGACGGTGGCCCGGCGAGTCCGGGGATGGTCGTCCACGACGAGGGCGGTGGGCTTGCCCAGCGCCGGGAAGCGCGGTGTCGGAGGCTTCTTCCGTCGAATTCGGGTGGTCATCCGTGCCCCTTCCGGATTCTCCCTTCGCCCGGCCTACGGGTTGCGCGCTTCGGTGGTCACGCTTCCAGGGTTGCAAGGGTGTGGCCAGCTCCGGGCCCGGGACCCGATTTCTTGCGTATCCCCCGTCGCTTTGCGGCTCCCGGGGGAATCCGCGGGGCGGTTCGACCGGAGATTCCGGGGCGAGCCCTGCCCTTTTTTGGTGTAGGTGGACGACCGATGCACAATAGAGGGGCGAACGAGCGCCGCCGGCGAGGTGGGTGTCCTGGGCGAGGTCGGCGGCGCCGAGGGCTTCGTGAGCTTCGGGGCGGTTCCCTTCGAGCTCGGAGGCCGACGGCCCCGGTTGCGCCTACGGCCCCCGGACGGCCTCGATCTCGATCCCCCGGACGGCCAGGCGCTTGACGAAGGGGCGGTAGGGGACGTCCCGGAGCGGGCTCAGGAGGCCCGGCCCCTTGATCGCACCCCGGACGATCATCTGGGCGCCGATGCTTGCAGTGAAGCCGACGAGCCGGCCCATGGCGCTGATGCCGGTCTCCGGGTCCATCCGGTCGACGAGCTGGAGGATCAGCCGCCGGGCGCCGTCGTCGGTCGCGCCGGCCACCTCGACCCGGAGGATCCCCAGGTCGGCCTCGCCCTCCTCGTACTGGAGCCGGGGCCCGAGGGCGGCGGCCAGGTAGGCCTTCCGATCCACCAGCTCGCCGTGGACCTCGACGGGCTCGTCGTCCAGGAGCCCGAGGCGGGCCACCGGATCCCAGAACGCGCAGTGGCCCGGCCAGCGAAGCGTGTAGCGGCCGGCCCGCTCCACGCCGTGACGGTCGAAGCCGAGCTGGTTCACGTAATCGACGGCGTCGCCGTTCGGGTACGCCTCCAGGGGTCCCAGGCCGGCGAGCTCGAGCTCGTGGACGTTCTCGGGACGGAAGAGCTCGGTCTCCGGGACCTCCACGACCCGCCCGTCCCGGATCAGCCGGGCGGGTCGGTGATACGACCGGAGCACGCCCTCCAGGGTCCAGCTCACCTTGTACTTGAGCGGGTTGTCCGCGGCCTCCGGCGCCGGGATGCCGGAGCCGTAGCTCAGGATCTCGCTCGGGTCGGTGAAGCGGCCGGCGGCCTCTCCCAGCATGACCAGGTCGATGCCCGGGTCCATGCCGAACTCGGGCAGGATCGTCACGCCCCGGCGCTCGGCGTCGGCGGCCATCTCCGCCAGCTCCGGGACGGCGTACATGGTGTTGACCAGGTGCGTGCGGCTCCGGAGCGCGGCCCGGGCCACGGGGACGACGAAGGAGGGAGGCAGGAGGTCCACCACGGCGTCGAAGCCCTCCTCCAGGAGCGCGTCCAGGGCGTCGGGGTCGGCGGCGTCCACCCGGGCGGCCCGGACCCGCTCCCCGTACGCCCGGTCGGCCAGCCACTCCTCGACCATCCCCGGGTGGAGGTCGGCGGCGACGACCCCGGCGACCTCCTCGCTGGTGGCCAGATGGTGGACGGCCGCCTTGCCCTGCATCCCGACGCCCAGGACCAGGATCTTCATCGTCGCATCACCTCAGCGGGCTCTCTCCCAGGATGCGGTCCAGCGTCGCCACGAGCCGGTCGGCGTCGCCCGGCCCGAACTGGAGGGGCGGCTTCAGCTTGAGGACGTTGTCGTCGGCCCCGTCGCTGCCGGCCAGGATCCGGTGGTCCCGGAGGCGCTCCACCACGTAGCGGGTGTGGGCGGTGGCCGGGGTCCGGGCATCCCGATCCGTGACGAGCTCGACTCCGAGGAAGAGACCGGAGCCCCGGACGTCACCCACCAGCTCGTGGCGCTCGCCCAGGGCCCCGAGCCCCCGCTTCAGCTTCTCGCCCACGTCGAGGGCCCGGCGCTGGAGACCCTCGTCCTCGATGACGTCCAGGACCGCCAGGCCCACCTCGCACGCCACGGGCGTGCCGCCGAAGGTGTTGAAGTACTCCATGCCGGTGTCGAAGGCCTCGGCGACCTCGGGCGTGCAGACCACGGCGGCCAGGGGATGACCGTTGCCGGCGGGCTTGCCGATCGTGACGATGTCGGGCACGGCGTCCTGGGCTTCGAACGCCCAGAAGTGGGTGCCGATGCGACCGAAGCCCACCTGGACCTCGTCGGCGATCGTCACGCCCCCGGCCTCCTTCACGTGGCGGAAGGCCTCTCTCAGGAAGCCGTCGGGCGGGACGACCTGGCCCCCGCATCCCGCGATCGGCTCTGCGACGAAGGTGGCCGGCCCCCGACCGTCTTCCGCCAGCCGCTCGACGATCTCCTTCACGTGGGCGGCGTACTTCGGGCCGGCCTCTGGGTCGTCCCGGTAGAGGCCCCGGTAGGGGTCGGGCAGGGGCGCCACGTGGACGTGGTCGGGCGCGCCGGCGCCGCCGGTGCCCCCGAACTTGTACGGGCTGATCTCGATCAGGGCGTTCGTGTTGCCGTGGTAGGCGACGTCGAGGACGATGGTCTCCCGGGTGCCCGTGCACGCCCGGGCCAGGCGCAGCGCCAGCTCGTTGGCCTCGCTTCCGGTGCAGACCAGCCAGCAGACGCTCAGGGGCTCGGGCAGCGTCTCCACCAGGCGTCCGGTGTACTCGACCAGGGAGTCGTGGAGGTAGCGGGTGTTGGTGTCCAGCACCGCGTTCTGCAGCCGGGCGGCGTCCACGACCCGGGGATGGCAGTGGCCCACGTGGGGCACGTTGTTGCGGGCGTCCAGGTAGTCCCGGCCGTCTTCGTCGTAGAGCTTCTGCATCCACCCCCGGACGATCTTCAGGGGTCGGCGGTAGCTCGTGCTCAGGTTGGGCCCGAGGTGACGGCGGCGGTGGGCCGTGATCTCCTCGGTGCTCCGCCCCCGGGACGCCGGCTCCAGTCCCGGCACGCCCAGCAGCAGGTTCGGGTCCGGGGAGAGGGAGAGCCAGAACTCCCGCTCCGACGGCCGGGCCACCCCCGGGTAGTCCCCGGCCCGCTCCATCGGGTCCAGGAGGATCTGGAAGTGGAGGTGTGGCGTCCAGCCGCCGTTCACCGGGTAGGTGCCCACCGTGGCGATCTGCTGGCCCCGGGCCACCTCGTCGCCGGGCTCCCACGCCTCCAGGGCCTCCCTCCCCAGGTGCCCGAAGAGCGTCCAGAAGGGTATCCCGTCGGCCTCGTGGATCAGGGTCAGCGTGGGGCCGTAGTCGAGCGGCCGGATGTTGCTCGTCACCGCGTAGATGCGCCCCGCCAGGGGGCTGTAGACCGGCGAGCCGGGCCGGACGAAGATGTCGAGCCCAAGGTGCACGGTCCGGGGATCGGGCGGGTCGTCGTCGCTTCCGGCTTCGTCCCGGAAGATCTCGCTCGTGTACCACCGCCGGGGCTCGTCCCAGCGACCCAGGGCCACCCGGACCTCCTCGTGGCTCATGCGCCCGAAGATGCGGTCGGTCCACTCGTCGGGACCGGCCTCCAGGGGCACCGCGGTCCACTCCCGCTCGGCCACCGAGAAGTCGAAGATCCGGTGCTCCTCGGTGGCCGGGTTCGGTCGCAGCACCGGCGCCGCATCGCCGCCGTGCTCCTCGAGCCAGGAGACGACGTGGGGAGCCCGGGGACACGGCTCCATCCCGCAGGCGTGGCGCGCCATGTAGTGGGCCCGGGTCCAGCTCGTCTCGTCGGCCCACCGCAGAAAGCGCCACGCCCCTTCCTCGCTGACCCGGAGGTAGTCGTTGCCGGGCTCGGCGGCGGTCTGGGCGGCGGCGATCGAGGCGCTGGCGCACATCCGGAGCACGATCAGCGGGAAGAGGGCCTCGACCTCGTCCTCTCCCAGGGGACGCACGCCGTGGTATCCCCGGACCAGGGGTCGGACGGTCCGGACCGGATCCTCCGAGCCGAGGCCCGCGTAGGCGCAGGCGACGGCGAGCTCGGCCACCGTGAAGGAGCGGACCATGTCGCCGAAGTCGATGAGGCCGGCGACCCGGACCGCCTCCCGGAGGGCCTCGGGGCCGGCGACCCGGACCAAGACGTTGTGGTCGTTCGCGTCGCCGTGGATCACGCTGCGAGGGAGCTCCTCGAGGATCGAGCCCGCCCGCTCGGTCACCCGTGCCAGGTGGCGCTCCAGGAGCGCCCGGCGGTCGGTGGCCTCGATGAGCTCCAGACGCTCCTCGACGACCTCCGGCGCCCGGGCCACGTCCCAGTGGAAGTCCCGCTCGGCGGCGGGGTGGCTGAAGTCCTCCAGGGCCACGTCGAGGCGGGCGAGGACCGAGCCCACCTCCTCCAGGAGTTCCGGGAGACGAGGCCGGACCTCGGCCAGGGGTCGGCCCGGGAGCCAGCGCACCATCCGGACCCGGTGGGCCCGGCCCTCGTCGTCGGTGACCTCGGCGGTCTCCTCGTCGTCCACCGTCGGCAGGAGGCCGGGGATCGGCAGCCCGGGGTCGTTCCGCGAGGCGTGGGCCAGGGCACGGTGCTGGAGGTCGAGGACCGCGGGATCCTCGCTCCGGCTGGCGATCTTCAGGACGAAGCGGCGAGCGGGCGCGTCGGCGCGCTCGTCCCTGGCCGTGGGGGCCGGCCCCTCGCCGTCGACGCGGAAGTTCTGGTCCCGGTCGCTGGGCAGCTCCGTGGCGTCGCCCTCGACGCCGAAGCGGCTCCGGGCGATCTCCTCGGCCTCGGCGGCGCTGAAGCGAGGTCGGGCCCCGGCCACCCCTCCGGTCATACCTCGTGGCCTCCTGCGCCGAGCGCCACGTACTGGCCGGTCAGACGGCCGACCGGAGAGCCCTCCCGGTCGTCCTCGCCCAGGATCTCGACCGTGATCTCGACGCGGCCCTTGCCCCGGCGCTCGAGCATGCGGAGGAAGCGGTCCCAGGCGTCGCCCCGGGGGGCCCGGGCCACGGCCCGGAAACGCCCGCGGATGGGGGAGAGGTACTCGATCTCGTTCCGCTGGATCACGATCCGGTGATGCCCGTCGGTTTCCGAGAGGCGGACGTGGACCAGCGCCCAGCCCGTGAGGATCGCCACGGCCGACGCGCTCCCGCCGAAGACCGTGTCCCGGTGGTTGATGTTCGGCGCCAGGGGGGCCGACAGGATCACCGCGTCGGCGTCGGAGCGCTCCACCCGGACGTTCATGGCGGCCGAGAGCGGGATGTGCTCACGGAGGTAGGCTTCCAGCTCCTCGGGCGAATCCCCCGCCCGGGAGCGGGCGCGAAGGTCGGGTGCCGTGATCGGGCCCTCCGGGTTCGTCGTCGCTGATGGACGATGAACATAATGGAGGGTGGCGGGGCGGTGCAGGAGGGG
>CAZMPV010000129.1:5125-7515 GCA_964567985.1 uncultured Gemmatimonadaceae bacterium | reverse complement strand
CGAGAAGCGGGACTTCTTCCTGGAGAACGCGGGCGTCTTCGACTTCGGCCAGTCGGGCGACCCCTTCGAGCCGCCGCCCTTCCTCCTCTTCTTCTCCCGGCGCATCGGCATCGCCGACGGCGCGGAGGTGCCGATCCTCGGGGGCGGCCGCCTCACCGGACGCCTGGGCGGCGGCACGGTCGGCCTGATGAGCGTGACGACGAAGGAGGCCCTGGGGCTTCCCCGGGAGAACTTCGCGGTGGCCCGTTACAAGCGGGACGTCGGCGAGAGCTCCTACGTCGGGGGGATGATCACCGACCGGCGGAGCTCGGCGACGTCCAACACCGCGGGCGGGGTGGACGCCTCCTACTGGTTCGGCGACCGGCTCAACTTCCAGGGATTCGTGGCCGGGAGCGAGAGCACGGACCTGGACGAGCCCGGCGACGGCCACGCTTTCCGGGGCGCGCTCCGGTACACGGGAGACCGCTACGGCGCCGAGGTCCAGCACCTGACGGTGAGCCCGGACATGACCGCCCGGAGCGGCTTCATCACCCGGAAGGGGATGCGGCGCACCGACGGCTTCTTCCGCTTCAGCCCCCGGCCCGGCGTCCTGGGGATCCGGCGTCTCGACGTCTACACCCCGTGGGAGGTCATCGTCGACACCGACGGCTCCCTGCTGGACTGGCGCACCGGGAACTTCTTCTCCTTCAACTTCGACACCGGCGACCAGCTCACGGCCTTCTACAACGTCCGGGAGATCACCGTCGAGGAGCCCTTCGAGCTGGCCGACTCGATCCCGGTGAGCCCCGGCGAGTACGACGGCTCCTTCGTCGGCTTCTTCGCGAACACGTCGCGCTCGCGATCGGCGTTCCTCGAGTCCCGGGTGCGCGTGGAGGAGGCCTTCGGCGGGCACCAGTACTCGGCGGGCGGGACCGTGACGCTCCAGCCGTCGCCCCACTTCTCCCTGGCCCTGGGCCACACCCGGAACCGGGTGGAGATCCCGGCCGGGGAGTTCACCGCCGACATCAGCCGGCTCCGGGCCGACGTGGCGGTCTCGACGAGGCTCTTCGCGAACGTCCTCGTCCAGTACAACAGCCTGGCCCGGGACATCCTCACCAACGTCCGCTTCAACTTCATCCACAGCCCCGGCAGCGACCTCTTCGTGGTCCTGACCGAGGAGCGGGGCGGCCCCGGCGACATCTGGCGGACCCAGGACCGGGGGCTGGTGCTGAAGCTGACCTACCTGATGCGGTTCTGAGCCCTGGAGTCCGATCGGACTCCTACATCGTCTCCAGGGCCGGCAGGTTCTCGATGAGCGTGGCGCAGCTCCCGGTCACGCCCCGGCCGCCCAGGGTGAGCTGGAGGACGGCGCCCAGCGGGCCGCCCCCGTCATCGGCGGTGGCCCCGGTGGCGAACCATCCGCCCCGCACCCGCTCGAAGAGCGCCTCCTCGGACTCGAGGCGCACGAGCTGGCTCCGGGCCCGACGCATCCACTCGTCGTAGCTGTCGCCGGGCCCGAAGACCACCTTCTGGAGGTTGAGGCACGGGGCGACGGTGTTCATGAAGGCGAAGTACTCCCAGCGGAGGCCCCGGATGGCCGAGGTGCTCTCCACGACGTCCGGAATCTGGCCCAGCGCAGCCTCCCTGTCCCGGTCGATCCCGAGCTCGACGAGCTCGGCGGTGCGGTCGGAGGTGGCCCGGGCCCAGCGGAGCACCTCGGCCTCGTCGGCCCGGCCGGTGCCTTCCAGGAGCGCCTCGAGCGCCTCGCCGCCGGTGCTCACCAGGACGTAGCCGATCAGGTTGTCCAGGATCATCGGGCCCTGGTCGCCCAGGAGAAAGCCCACCGAGATGAGCTCCCGGAGCCGCCGCTCGGCCTCGTCCGTGCGTCCTTCGGCGGCGTCCAGGGCCGCCGCGCCGACGACCGCCCAGCTCGCCTCCCGAAGCGGGCTCAGCTTCGGAATCGGGAGCTCGACCCAGCTCGCCCCTTCGGGCAGGGGAGAGGGCCAGCGGGTGCCCACCACGTCCAGGATCGGCGCGCCGGCCAGGCGCCGGAGCGCTTCGTGGGCCGGGTGGTCGGCCACCTCCCGGAGGAAGGCCCGCTCCTCGGCGGAGAGCCCGCCTCCGACGGCTTCGGGCACGAGCTGCCCGGACCAGCGACCCGGGAAGATGCCGGTCGGGCCGCCCCGGACGTCCGGGATCCAGTCGGCCGACCATCGGTTCCGGGGCTCCTGCTCGAGCTCCCGGGGCTCCCGGGCGTCGCCGACGAAGGTCAGGCTGTGGAGGATCCGGCCGGCCTCGTCGCCGGTGACCGAGGAGTCGTGAGGCACGGTGTAGCGCCGGTACGCCTCCACCGCCGCCGCCTTCCGCTGGGTCGCCGAGAACTCGGGCACGGCGAGGCTGGCGATCACCGG
>CAZMPV010000129.1:0-5025 GCA_964567985.1 uncultured Gemmatimonadaceae bacterium | reverse complement strand
TCCTCGTTCCACTGGTCCACGTCCTCCAGCGCCAGGTCCCGGCTCCAGGGCTGCTGGAACCACTCCTTCTTGGCCCGGCGCACGGCCAGGTTGTCCCACACCCGCACCGCCAGCCCCACGAGCAGGAAGAGAGCCGACGGCGCGAGCGTCAGGAGGGCAAGCCCCGACGGGGAGAGGAGCCCCCGGGCCGACGCGATGACGCCCAGGACGAAGCCGACGGGGAGCCAGAAGACCGCGACCAGGTAGCTGACGACCGCGGTCACCCGGAAGAGGACGAGCCGGCGCCGGGCCGCGGGCGAGAGCACGGAGTAGGCCCGTGCCCCCTGGAGGAGGAAGCCGGCGTCCTTGCGGGAGTCGGCCGCCACCACCGCCACGGTGACCCAGCCGTAGCCCTGGTTTGTGGCCCGTCCGGCCCGCCGGAAGAGCCGGAAGAGCGCCACGAAGGCGTTGACCAGGACGCCGAGCCCGAGGAGCGAGGTCACCAGCACGATCCACCAGCTTCCCCCGAAGGGCCCCAGGCTCCAGAACTCCTGCTGGGAGGCCACCGACCAGAGGAGGGGCAGCACCAGCAGCACGCCGCCGATGCCGCCCTGCTTGGTCACCTGCCAGAGATCGCCCTGGAGGCGGCCCAGGCCGGGGGGCGGCCACCCCAGGAGCCCGCGATCGTCACCGTCCCGGGCGTCGGACGCTTCGCCGTCGTCGGCGCCGGGAGAGCGGTCGTCCTGATCGGGAGGGCGGGATTCGGAGCTTTCCATGGCGTGGGAGCCCGGACGTGGGGAACGGTGAACCGCGCGCGTTCACACCAATAGCTAGCGTTGTGTGGCGAAACGGCAAGGGTCGTCGGGCCCGGTGGGATCTGGACAGGGACCCGTCCGAGCGGAATGATACGGGTCCCGAGACGACGATTCTCGACTCCCGGAGGACGAGCGATGATCCGGCACGCGTCCCTTCTCACGGCCCTGGCAGCGCTCCTGGCCCTGCCGTTCGCCGCCCTCGCCCAGGAGCCGCCGCCTGAAGCGGAGCAGATCGCCGCGGCGGTGCAGCCGCTTCCCGAAGGGCTCCGGGAGGGGGCCACCGTGCTGGGCTATCGACCCGGCGCCGACGGACTCTCGACCCTCCGGCGGGGCGAGGGGGAGATGATCTGCGTCGCCGACGATCCGGCGGAGGCCGATCGGTGGCACGTGGCGTGCTACCACGAGTCCCTCGCGGCCTTCATCGAGCGGGGGAGGGAGCTCCGTGCCCGGGGGGCGGACGGAGAGACCGTGGACTCGGTCCGGGCCGCAGAGGCCAACTCCGGCGCGATCCCCATGCCGGAGCAGCCGGCCAGCGTCTACAACCTCTACGGTCCGCCCGACGCCTTCGACGCCGAGAGCGGGACGCTCTCCGACGAGGTCCGCTCGCTCTACGCGCTCTACATGCCCTGGGCCACCGCCGAGTCCACCGGCCTCCCGACGGAGGCGGAGGCCGGCGAGCCCTGGCTCATGGACTCGGGGAAGCCCTGGGCCCACGTGATGCTCATGGAGCCTCGCCGGGACGGGGACGGGGGCTGACGCCGGCCATCTCCCGGCCCAGCATGGCCCGCTTCCGGGTGGGGCCCCAGCGATAGTCGCCCAGCTCTCCGACGCTCCGGATGACCCGGTGGCAGGGGATCAGCCAGGAGACGGGGTTCGCGCCCACGGCCGAGCCCACGGCGCGGGCGGCCCCGGGCCGGCCCACCGCCTCGGCGAGCCGGCCGTAGCTCACCACTTCTCCCTCCGGGATCCGGAGGAGCGCCCGCCAGACCTGGACCTGGAAGTTGGTCCCCTTGAGGTGGAGCGGGAGGGGGGCGTCCAGCTCCTCGTCCCGGAGCGGGGCGAAGGCCCTGCGGGCCAGGGAGGCGGTCGCCGACGGGTCCTCGACGATCCGGGCCTCGGGCCAGAGCGAGCGGAGCTCGCCGGCGGCCTCGTCGTCGTCGGCTCCCGATTCCAGGAAGGCCAGGAAGCAGATCCCCCGGTCGGTGGCGGCGACGAAGGCCGGGCCGTAGGGAGAGGCGTGCACCCCGGTGCGGATCTCGAGGCCCCGGCCCCCTTCCTTCGCCTCGCCGGGGGTGACCGCCTCCACCGAGACGAAGTGGTCGTGGAGCCGGCCCCCGCCGCTGAGGCCGGCGTCGTAGGCGGCGTCGAGGACTGACCGGCTGCGCTCCAGCGCGCGCCGGGCGTGCTCGACGGTCAGGGCCTGGAGGAAGCGCTTCGGCGTGACCCCGGCCCAGCGCTGGAAGGTGCGGTGGAGGTGCGAGGGGCTGACGCCGACGTGCTCGGCGAGCTCCTCGAGGCCGGGCTGATCGGCCCGGTTCGCCTCCAGGTAGCGAATCGCCTTCTCGACCCGCCGGTAGTCGGGGTCTTGCACGCTCATCTCGTCTCCCGATCGGTTCCCGGACTCCACGACGTCAATGTGGAGCCCGGGCCGACCGGAGACGACCCGGATCTTGCTCGGAGTGGCGCGGGGCCGGCCGCCCTCACCACCAGGGGCAGGAGAGGATGGGCCAGGGCGTGGGGTGGAGGCCCGGATCGCCGATGGGGCTGCCCGGGGGCATCTCCGGGAGCTCGCGGTCCGGCTCGGCCTCCAGGGGCCGCTCCAGGAACCTCACGATGTCCTCGGCCAGGTGCGCGTAGTGGGCCGCGTCGGCGTCCGACGCTCCGGCCTGGTCGTTCTCGAGCGTCTCCACCAGGTCCCGGAGGCTCCGGGTCGTGACGGCCCGGACCTGGGCCATGGGCGCCGTCGCGGCCAGCCCGATCATCCGCTCGGCCACGACCCGCTCGACCGCCCGGTTCACCTCGGCCTCGTAGCCGTCGCCGTAGCTCTCGCCGAAGGTGTCCTCCACCAGCCGGTCCAGGACGTCGTCGAGGCCGGGCAGCCCGGGCTCGAGCGCCTTCTGCTCCACCAGGCGGGCGGCCCGCTGGGGGTGGAGCAGGAAGCGGACCGTGTGGTCCGCGGCCGCCGCCGCCGGCGAGACCGCGTCGAAGACGAGCCCGGTCCAGCGCTGGAAGAGCTCCCGGTGGGGCCCGTAGCGGAAGGGGCGGGGCGGGAGCCGGTCCAGGACGTCCCGGGGGATCGCGAGCTCCCGGGCGTCCAGCGTGCGCATCAGGGCGTCGAGGGCCGCCCGCTGCTCGCCGGCCGGGACCCGGCGCAGGGGCTCCTGGCCGTCGCCCCGCATGGCGTAGGTGTAGTAGAGGCCGCCCACGACCTTCGTGACCGCCTCGGCCTGGTAGCGGTGGAAGAGGTAGACGGGCACCAGGGCCTCCTCCATGGTCGCCAGGGGCTGGCCCCACTGGACGGCCGGGGCGCCGAAGTCGTCCAGGGCGGCCCGGCGGACGTCCATCATGCGATCGAGCTCCCGGGCCACGTCGCGCCCGTTGTCCCAGAGGTGGACCCGGGGATGGGCGCTCCCCGGGGGCCGGGCGTCCTGGTCGGTGATGAAGGTGATCCCCTCGTCCTCGGCCCCCATGAGGATGTCCTCCAGGGCCTCGTCGGTGTCCGTGCCCTCGGGAAAGTCCGAGTATCCGTAGCGGATCGCGACCTCGTCCCAGGCGCCGATCTCGGTGGCGTAGGCGTCGTCGACCTCCACCTCGCCGTCCTCGAGCTCGATGACCGGGTGGGGGTAGTCCATGACCGACTGGACGCCGGCCTCCCGCTGGGCGCTGGAGATGTAGTTGTGCGACAGCCCGATGGTGTGGCCGACCTCGTGGGCCGAGAGCTGGCGGATCCGGGCGAGCGCCATCTCCCGCATGGCGTCCGGCGACTCGGTACCCTCCTCGTAGGGCGAGAGCATGCCGGTGGCGATCAGGTAGTCCTGGCGCACCCGGAGCGAGCCCAGGGTTACGTGGCCCTTGAGGATCTCACCGGTCCGGGGGTCCGAGACCGAGCTCCCGTAGCTCCAGCCCCGGGTCGAGCGGTGCACCCACTGGATCACGTTGTAGCGGATGTCCATGGGGTCGGCGGTGTCCGGGAGCATCCGCACCTGGAAGGCGTTCCGATAGCCGGCGGCCTCGAAGGCCTGGTTCCACCAGCGGGCTCCGTCCAGGAGCGCCGAGCGCACGGGCTCGGGCGTGCCCGGATCCAGGTAGTAGACGATCGGCTCCACCGGCTCGCTCGTCTCGGCCCCGGGGTTCCGCTTCTCCAGGCGATGACGGGCGATGAACTTCTTCTCCATCGGCTCGCCCAGGGGGACCGTGAAGTCCATGTACTCGATCCCGCCGTAGCCCGCCCGGGGATCGGCTTTCCGCTTCTCCCAGGGCTCCGGAAGCTGCACGAAGGAGTGGTGCTGGTTCACGGTCAGGGCGCCGGGCGTCGGCGTGACGCTCCGGACCAGCCCTCCGGGGTCGTCGGAGGTGAAGGTCAGGGCGACGTCGATCTCGGTGTTCTGCGGGAAGTTCTTCGTCCTCTCCAGGTTCAGGGCGCTCCGGGACTCCTCGAGGCTGAAGGCGCCCTGGTCGGTCCGCTCGAGGGCGCCCCGCACCCCGTGGGCGTCCCGGACGACGAAGTCCGTGGCGTTCACGAGCACCCGGTCGCCGGTCTCGGCGGCCACCTCGAAGCCCCAGATCACCGAGCGGGCGAAGGCCTCCTCCACGGCCTCGGTCTCCTCCGGGTTGTCGGTGTCGGCGGCCCGGAAGCCGTAGTTCTCCTCCACCATCAGCACCTTCGGCCCCACCCGGCGGAAGCGGAAGACGTGGCGGGGGCCGAGGTCGCCCCGGTTCAGCCCGATGTCGTTGTGGCCCACGCCCCGGGGCAGCGACACGTAGTGGAGGATTTCCTCGTCGAAGCGGTCGATCTCGAGCCAGACGGTGCCCTCCGAGGCGTCCCAGTACATGGGCAGGAAGCCGTCCATGGCCTCCATGTCGGCGGTCTTCTCCTCGATGGTGGGGAGGCCCTGGTCGGCCTCCTGGGCCGCCACCGGCGAGCCGGCGAGGAGGAAGGCGAGGGCGGCGAGGGCGAAGGGAGTGACGATCCTGGGCCGGCGCATGAACGCCTCCTGGCGGTTCCGTGTGG
>CAZMPV010000128.1:0-7568 GCA_964567985.1 uncultured Gemmatimonadaceae bacterium | reverse complement strand
GCCAGGGCCACGCACGACGCGATCATGAACATGATGAGGATCTGGTAGCGGACGGCGTCGCCCGGATCCGCGCCGGCCAGGATCTGACCGGTCATCATCCCGGGGAGGCTGACCACGCCCATGATCATCATCGAGTTGACGATCGGGATCAGGCCCGTCCGCATCGCCTCCCGGACGTCGTGGCGGGCGGCCTCCCACCGGCTCGCGCCCAGGGCCAGGAGCGACTCGATGCGCCCCCGGTCCCGGGCGCATCCCTCCATGAAGCGGTCCAGGCCCAGGGAGATGCCGTTCAGGGCGTTGCCCAGGAGCATGCCCAGCAGCGGGATCAGGTACTGGGGGTCGAACCACGGCTCGATGCGCAGCACGCCCACCAGGGCGAACCCCGTGACCAGGAAGGAGGCGCCCAGGATCGTCACCAGGCTGTTCCAGTAGATGCCCGGGAAGCGTCGGGCGGTGCGGTTGACCGCCGCCACGCCGGCCAACCCCGCCATCAGGACGGCCATGGCGACGATGACCCAGGGATTCCGGGTGGCGAAGACCCAGTCCAGGACGAGGCCCACCAGGAGGAGCTGGACGGTCATGCGGACCGAGGCCACGACCAGGTCCCGGGTGAGCCCGAGACGGAGGACGACGCCCAGGATCAGGTTCACCAGGAGGAGGGCGGCGGCGAGGGCGAGCTGGTCGTAGCCGACCTGGAGGTAGGGGCTCACGGCCGGAACTCCCGGATGTCCACTTCCCGATCGGCGACGCGATCGAGGCGGTGGGCCGAATGGCTCGTCCAGAGGAGCGCGCGGCGACCGGGCTCGTCCCGCATCCAGGCGTCCACCAGCGCCTCGCTCCCCCGGGCCAGCTCCTCGTCCATGGAGGCCGTGGGCTCGTCCAGGAGAAGCACCTCCGGATCCACCAGGAGCACGCGGACCAGGGCCACGATCTGACGCTCCCCGCCCGAGAGGCCCTCGGTTCGCTTCTCCAGGAAGGACGCGCCGCGTCCCAGCCGCCCGAGGAGCTCGAGCGCCTCCTCCCGCTCGTACGACCTCCCCTCGTGGGTCCGGAACCCGAAGGGCCGACGGAGGGCCGCCTCCACCGTGCCCTCGGCCAACGACGCCTCCTGGGGCAGGTAGCCGACCCGGGCGCGGAAGGCCGGCGCGTCCAGCTCGCTCACGGCCTCCCCGTCGAGCTCGACGGTGCCCTCGTCCAGGGGATCCAGATCCACCATCGCCCGCAGCAGGAGCGTCTTCCCCGAGCCCGACGGCCCGACCAGGGCGATCCGGTCACCGGGATCGACGTCGAGGGCCACGCGCCTCCAGAGCCACCGTCCGTCCACCCGGCGGCCGCCGTTCAGGACGCGGAGCACGGGACGCCTCCCGGGTGTCGTGGGACGCTCATACCTCCCTCACCTCCCCCGCCCGGAGGAAGACCAGCGCCGCCTCCGCGGCGTCGGCCGGGATCCTCTCGCGGCGGGCCGTCGCCCGGCGATAGGCGTCGAGCTGGGGTCGGTAGCGCTCCACGAGCCCGTCCACCGACCGACCCGGCCCCACCCGGTCGCTCTTGAAGTCCAGGATCCGGGCCGCCTCGACCGATCCCTCCGGACCCGGGACCAGGACGAGGCGGTCGATGACGCCCTCGACGATCTCGTCTCCGAGCCGGACCGCGAAGGGGCGCTCCTGCTCCAGGCGGGCGCCGTCGGGCGACTCCTTCCGGCTCAGCGCTCGCCGGATGGGGGGTGCCTCCAGCCAGCCCCGGAAGTCGTCCAGGAGCTCACGGAGCGCGTCGTCGGGCAGCTCCGGAGCGACCCGGCGGGCACGCGCCTTCAGGAGCTCGTCGTCGGGGACGCCGTCCTCGATCCAGCCGACGCTCCGGCACCAGTCGTGGACGACCACGCCCCGGCGGCGGGCGGCGCTGCGGGTGTCGTCGGCGTCCAGGGAGAGGAGCTCCGGGAGGCGCACCTCGCCCCCGCCCTCCAGATCCGACGGCGTCCGGTGAGCCAGGACCCGGCTCCGCCGGGCCCGCTCGGCCAGCGTCACCTCGAGGCGCACGGGCTCCGGGGCGTCGGCGTCCGCCGGATCCCGGCGCTGCTCCGACGGGACCCGATCCGGCCACCCCGGGTCTCCGGCCTCGAAGAGCACGTCCCCGTCTGCGGCGGCATCGTCGCGGGCGCCGATCGACTCCCTCACGAGTCGGGCGAAGGTGGCCGAGTCCGAGGGACCGCGCTCCCCGTCGGCGGCGACCAGGAGGTGGAGGGCGAAGCGGGCCCGGGTCATGCCCACGTAGAGCACCCCGAGGGCGTCCCGGAGCTCGGCGTCCCGGGCCTGGACGGCGGCCGTCGTGACCTCGGGCAACAGCGGCCGGACGGCGGACTTCACGTAGGGGAAGACCCGGACGATGCGGCCGGTGTCCGGATCCCGCTCGGGGAGGGCGGCCGGGGCCCCGGGGCCGCCGCCGGTCAGGCCGAGGTCCAGCTCCGGGAGGACGACGACGTCGAACTCCAGCCCCTTGGCCTGGTGGACGGTCATGACCCGGACGCCGACGGCGGCCGGATCCTCGACCTTCTCGCTCTCCACGAAGCGGACGAAGTCGGCCGGCCGGAGCGTGGCGCCGGACTCGTCCCAGCGGAAGCCGAGCTCGACGAGCTGGAAGAGACGGCGGAGGTCCCGCTCTCCGAGGGCGTTCCGCCGGCCGAGCTCCCGGGTCCACGCGTCCAGCACCGGCCCGTAGCCGTCCCGGAGAAGGCGGCGCCGCACAGCGGCGGAGACCCGGCGTGCTCCGGCCTCGTCGTCGTGGCTCGCCAGATCGATCCCGGGGAGCTCGACCGCGGGGGTGTTGGCCACGTGGTAGCGGGCGATGGAATGGCCCGGGTGGTCGGCCAGGCGGAGGAGGGCGAGGATCGCCGCCACCGCCGGCGAGTCGGTCAGGTGCGTACCCCCCTCCTCGCTCGCCTCGATGTCCCGGGCCCGCAGCTCGGCCATCAGGAGCGGCACGTTCCGGTTCTTCCGCAGCAGGACGCCCACCGTGCACCCCGGGGCCCGGCGCCGGATGTCGGCCACCCGCTCGGCGGCCCGGCGCATCATCCGGGGGCGGTCGTCGGAGGCCATGCTGTCTTCCCGGGGACCGGCCTCGACCCGCACCCGCCCCGGCAGCTCCAGGGCCGCCTCGTGGGGCTCGAAGTCGTCGAGCCAGGTCCGGACCAGCTCCCGGTCGGCGTCGGCCCCGTCCCAGAGGGAGAGGCCGTCCAGGTCGGCGAAGACCAGGTTCACGAAGTCCAGGACGACGTCCGAGGAGCGGTACGAGCGACGCAGGCGGTCCTCGTCCAGGGGAAAGCGCCGCCGCACCCTGTGCACCAGCTCCGGCTCGGCTCCCCGCCAGCCGTAAATCGACTGCTTGGGGTCCGCGACGATCACGGCGGCCCGCTCCTCGGCGTGTCCCGAGAGGAGCTCCTCGGCCAGGGGCTTGAGCGCCTCCCACTGGGGAAGCGAGGTGTCCTGGAACTCGTCCAGCAGGAGGTGCCGGGCTCGCTGGTCGAGGCGGTACCAGAGGTCGGCCCGGGCGCCCAGCGGATCGACTCCGCCGACCATCCGGGTCACGTCGGCGAAGCGGTAGGCGCCCTCCCGGCGCTGCCGGCGGGCGAGGGCGTCGTCGAAGCGGCGGGCCAGGGTGCCGAGGGCCGGCGCCCGGCGGGCGTGCTCGGCCCGGAACGCCCGCCCCGCCAGCTCCAGCGCCTCCCGGAGGGCGGACTCCGTCTCGGGGGTGATCTCCTTTCCATAGTACGTCGTCTCCCCGCTCAGGACCTTGGCGCCGAGCCCGGCGCCGACCAGGGCGTCCCAGTCGCCGTCCCGCACCGCCCGGGCGGCATCGGCGAGCGCTGCCGACCACCGGGAGTCCGGATCGCCGCTCTTGGTGGTCGGGACGTCGAGCGCCTCGACGCGGGCGGCGGCGCCCTCGCGCTCGCTCCGGGAGGGAGGCCCGGTCGGGGGGCCGCCGAAGGGCTCGAAGGGCCTGTCAGCGGCGGGCTCGAGCTGATGGAGGAGCCGCCGGAGCTCCCTTGCCCGCTCCAGGATCCGATGATGGACGGAGCGGGTGGCGTCGCCGCCCAGGAGCGCCCGGATCAGCTCCAGCGTCTCCTCCCTCCGGGCCGACGCCAATACGTCTTCCAGGGCCTCTGACTCGAGCCGGGTGCTCGTCGGCTCGTCGCCGATGCGCCACGTCGGCGGCAGGCCGAGCTCCAGGGCGAAGCTTCCCGCCGCCCGGACGAAGAAGGCGTCGAGAGTGCCGACGTTGACGCGGTGGAGGCGGGCCACGAGGCGGGCCAGCAGGGTCTGCCAGTGGGCGCTCCCGGCCGCCGTGCCGCCGTCCCGGAGGAGGGCGTGGCCGGCCAGGTCGGTGGCGGCGGCTTCGTCCAGGGAGGCCCGGGCCAGGCGCTCCAGGACCCGGTCCAGGATCTCGCCCGCCGCCTTCCGGGTGAACGTGGATGCGAAGACGTCGTCCGGCTCGGCGCCGAGCTCCAGGAGCCCGACGATGCGGCTCGAGATCCGGAACGTCTTTCCGGTGCCGGCCGACGCCAGGACGAGCTCCCGGGGCAGCCCGGGGGTCGGGGTCGCGGTGGAATCGGAGGGCGCCGGGCTCATCCGTCCTCTTCCTCGTCGGACGCCAGGGTGAGGGCGCCGCGGCCCAGGAGCGGAGCCAGGGGATCCCAGCGGTGGCTCCTGACCCGCTCGGCGTCGAAGGTCGCGGCGGGCCGCTCACGGAGCTCCCGGATCAGCTCCCGGGCCCGCCCCAGGGCGGCCCTGAGGACGTCGTCGTCCCAGCCGGCCATGGCTTCGCCCACTCCGGCCGTGTCCTTCGGCAGGCGGAGGTAACCCAGGCGGACCTCCCGCTCGCCGACGTCCTCGACGACCGGCTCTCCCTCGGGGCCGTGGAGGTGGGGGAGGATGTGCCTGTAGAGGGGAAGCTGGAGGTCCCGCCACTCGCCGCTCCGGGTCCGGTGGGCCCGCTCCGGGTCGTCGGGGTCGTCTCCGGTCTTGTAGTCGAAGACGGCCACGGCCCCGCTCTCCCGGTGCACGTCGATCCGGTCGATGCGCCCCTTGAGGCGGACCGGCTCCCCGTCCACGTCGAAGGGGACGCCGCCCTCGGGCGTCGCCACCTCGGTGCCCACCACCCGCCACCCCGCCTCGATCCGGGCGGCGTGCCAGCCGGCGAAGGCCCGGAGACGTCGTCGAAGCTGCTCCACCTGGAGGGGCACGGCCGGGACCGCCCCGGAGCCGAAGCGCCGCTCCACCGCCCGGTCCAGGAGCTGGTCGAGCCGGCGGGCCACGGCTTCGGTCTCCGCCGACGCCACCTCGGCCTCGGCGGCGAAGGCTTCCAGGACTCCGTGGGCCAGGCGCCCGAAGGCCAGGGGGTCCAGTTCCCGGGCCTCGTCGTGGAGGGCGTCGAGGCCGAGACGCCGCTCCAGGATCCAGCGGTACGGGTCCTGGAGGAGGGTGCGGAACTCGGTGACCGAGAAGACCTCGGGCGGGGCCGGCAGGACGAGCTCGTCCTCGGGCGGCGCGGAGAAGGCGCTCCGCTCCGGCGTCCGGATCCCCGGGGGAGCGATCGGGGGCGGGGCGTCCGCGCCGCCGCGAACGAAGCGCAGGATCCGGCGGGCCAGATCCTCGCCTTCGGCCGTCAGGAGGAGCCGGCTGGGCCGGAGGGGATCGCCGCTCGCCGTCGCCCGTCCCGCCACGATCCGCACCTCCTCCCGGCTCCGGAGGACGGCGGTCAGGAGATAGGCGTCCCGGGCCCGCCGCGCCTCGTTGTCGACCAGGCCGAGCTCGCTCCGGAGCCGGTTGGGGAGGAAGGGGTGGGCGCTGACGGACTCGGGGACCCGCCCCTCGTTGAAGCCGGTGACGACGAGGGCCGGGGCGTCGTCGAGGTGGAGCTCGAGCCAGCCGAGCAGCTCCACCGCGGAGCGCTCGGGCTCCGGAGGCACGGCGGCGTCGGGGCCCGTGAGCTCGCCCAGGAGGAGCCGGATCGCCTGGGCCGCCCCGCACGGACGGTCCGCCTCTTCGGGAAGGCGATGGATGTCGGCGGCCGCCTCCCGGATCCGGCCGCACGCCTCGAGCAGGGCCCGCTCCCCGGGCCGGGACCGGCGGAGGGGTTCGTCGCCGTAGACCCGGGCCAGAAGCGCCAGGATCTCGGGCATCCATTCGGTCAGGGGGCGGGTCCCGCCGCTCCGGCTCTCTCCGCCCCGCAGCGAACCGAGGAGCTCCGGACCGTGCAGGCGCTCGAGGACCGCGTCGAGGCCGGCGAGGCTCCCGTCGCCGGGGGAGGGGCGAGCGCGCGGCATCTCCTCGCCGACCCGGCCCGGGAGGTGCTCGGCGTGGTAGCGGTCGGCCGTCTCCAGGACGCCCCGGGCCTCGAGGCGCTCCTCCAGGGCCGGATGGCGGAGCAGGGCGGCCAGATCGGTGAAGCGGCGGCCGTCCGCGTAGTCGGCCACGGCCCGGAGCAACCGGAACGGTCCGGTGCGCTCCAGGGGGGTCCCGGCCGCCACCCGGTGGGGGACGCCGTGGGCCCGGAAGCGCTGCTCGAGCCAGGGGACGACCTCCGGGTCGGGGATGCCGACCGTGATCTCCTCGGCGGTGCGGGCGCCGTCGTATCCCGCGACGGCCCGGAGCGCTTCGGAGGCCTGGGCGGCCGGGTCGTCCCGCACCGCCAGGATCTCGTCCGGCACCGGAATCTCCACGTCGATCCACGCGTCGGTGATCACGCAGCCGGCGTCGTCGAAGCGGTCGGCGAGGTCCCCGGGGGCGTGGACCCATGCGGTCACCGGAGTGCCGGCTCCGGCGACCCGATCGAGCATGCGCCGGGTCACCCCGGGCATCTCCACGACCCCGACCAGGTGGAGGGCCCGGATCCCGTCCGGTCCCTCGGAGGAAACCCCCACCCGTCCTTCGTCCAGGGCCCGGATCCGGGCCCGGAAGGGGTCCGAGCGCCCCAGCCCCTCCAGGCGCTCCAGGTACCGCTCCCGGACCCGGGCCAGGAGCTCCCAGCGCTCGGAGTCGTCGAAGAGGAGACCCCGGCGGCAGGCCCCGGCCACGCTGTGGAAGTCGTGACCCTCCCGGGCCACCTCGTAGGCCAGCCGCTGGACGATGCCGGCCAGCCCGGCCCATCCCGCCAGGTCGTCCGGCTCCGGGGGCTCCGGCACGAGGACCCCGAGGCGGTCCCGGGAGACGGAACGGAGCGCGTCGGCCCAGACGCGCCGGGCCAGGACCGGGTCGGCCAGGGGTCGGGTGGCCTCGTAGAGGAGCTCGGGGAGCCCCCCCACCGTGACGGTCCGGGGCGGCGTCATCCGCAGGTCCGCCGTGTCGGCTGCGTCCACCAGGAGCTCGACCAGGCGGCGGCCGGGCCGGGCCCCGGGAAGGACCACGAGCTCTCCCGAGAGGTCCAGCTCGCCGGCCCCGGCCCGGTCCGCGACGAGGGTGCGGACCAGGGCCGGCAGCGCCGGCTCGTTCCAGTCGAGGAAGCGGCGATCGATCAAGGGAGCGGTCGGTCGCTGGATGGAGGAAGACGCGGTCGGCGCCGCCGGGGAACGGCGG
>CAZMPV010000127.1:0-7582 GCA_964567985.1 uncultured Gemmatimonadaceae bacterium | reverse complement strand
GCGTCTCCTCCTCCGCCGTGGACGACCGGCCGGGAGCCGGAGCTCCGGTCAGCTCCTCCCAGAGCTCCTCGGGGAGGATGTCTTCGGCGGTTTCGGCCTCCTCGCCTCCATCCGGCCGCCCGCCGGCGCCGGGGGAGCCGGCCTCGCCCCGTTGCTTCCGCCGCTTCTTGAAGATCCCCTCCAGCACCGGGAGGAGGAAGAAGAGGAGGATGATGACGACCTCGAAGAGCTCCACCGGTCAGGACTCCTCGAGCGGCTCGGTGCCGCCGCTGTCGCCGCTGCCGGCGATCGACTCCCGCATGGCGGTGTCCGACTGGACGTTGCGGTAGTTCACGTAGTCCATCACCCCCAGGTTGCCCTGGCGGAAGGCGTCGGCGATGGCACGGGGCACCTCGGCCTCGGCCTCGACGAGGCGGGCCCGCATCTCCTGGACCTTGGCCCGCATCTCCTGCTCGCTGGCCACGGCCATGGCCCGGCGCTCCTCGGCCTTGGCCTGGGCCACGCGCTTGTCGGCCTCGGCCTGATCGGTCTGGAGCTCCGCGCCGATGTTCTTGCCCACGTCGACGTCGGCGATGTCGATCGACAGGATCTCGAAGGCGGTGCCCGAGTCGAGCCCCTTCTGGAGCACGGTCTTGGAGATGTTGTCCGGGTTCTCCAGGACGGCCTTGTGGGAGTCCGAGGAGCCGATGTTGGAGACGATGCCCTCGCCGACCCGGGCCACGATCGTCTCCTCTCCGGCGCCGCCGACCAGGCGGTTGATGTTCGCCCGGACGGTGACCCGGGCGATGGCGATGAGCTGGATGCCGTCCTTCGCCATGGCGGCGACCTTCGGGGTGTTGATCACCTTCGGGTTCACCGAGACCTGGACCGCCTCGAGGACGTTCCGCCCGGCCAGGTCGATGGCGGCCGCCTGGCGGAAGGAGAGCTCGATGTTCGCCTTGTCGGCGCTGATCAGGGCCCGGACCACCCGGTCCACCTGGCCGCCGGCCAGGTAGTGGGCCTCCAGGTCCGAGATCTGGAGGTCGAGGCCGGCCTTGGTGGCCCAGATCAGGGGCCGGACCACCGCCGGCGGGTTCACCTTCCGGAGGCGCATCCCCACGAGGTAGCCGATCCCGACCCGGACGCCGGCCGAGATCGCCTCGACCCAGAGGCGGACCGGGATCGCCCAGAGGAGGACGAGGACGAAGGCCACCGTCCCCACCAGGAGGAGCGTCGTCGTCGCGAATACCTGCTCAGGTCCGAACATGGAGCCGTCCTCGATCTGCGGAAGAAGAGGCGTCGCGCCCTCGAGCGCGAGCGCCCCGATTCACGTCGTCGTCTGGTCCGTCTCTTCGGCGGCGGGCGGAGGCGCCGTCTCGGCCGCCGCAGCGGGCCGGACCACGTGCCGGTAGCCCTCCGACGCCACGATCTCGATGGGCGTGCCTTCCTCGATCCACTGGGACTGGGTGACCACGTCCAGCCGCTCGTCGCCGAAGAGCCCGGTCCCGGAGGGCCGGAGGTCGGTGACCGCCTCGCCCTTCCGCCCGATGAGCTCGGGGCGCCGGTGGGCGGACTCCCAGCCCTGCTCCCGCTCGCCCTCGGCGAGCAGGAAGACGCCGCTCCGGGCCAGGCGCCCGCTGCCTGGCAGGGTGCGGATCAGGGCCCAGGCGGTGACGACGACCAGGAGAAGGGTCACCGAGAGCACCACGCCGGCCTGGGCGAAGTCGGGCATGGTGGGCAGGTTCCCCAGCAGGCTCAGGTAGATGCCCGCCATGAGGCCCAGCCCCCCCAGCACCCCGAAGACCCCGAAGCCCGGCACCAGGAAGACCTCCACGGCGATCAGGACAAGGCCGGCGCCCACCAGGATCAGGTCCTCGACGCCGGCCAGGCCGATGATGTGGTGGGAGCCGAAGAAGAGGGCCAGGGAGAGGAGGCCGGCGGCCCCGGCCACGCCGAGGCCCGGGCTCTTGATCTCCACCAGCAGCCCCAGGAAGCCCAGGGACAGCAGGAAGGGCGAGACCACCGGATGGGTCAGGAAGCGGACGATTCGCTCGGCCCAGTTCACCTCCATGTCCCGGACCCGGGCGTCCGGGGCGCCGACGGCGCGCTGGACGTCGGCCCAGCCGTCCACGGCGTGGGCGTAGCCCAGCTCCACGGCCTCCTCGGTGGTGAGCGTCAGGAGCTTGCCCTCCTCCACCACCCCGGGGATCGCCAGCGACTCGTCCACCATCGCCTCCGCCACCGCCGGGTCCAGCCCCCTGGCCTCGGCCAGGGCCCGCATCTCGCTGCGCATGGCCGAGACGATCTTCTCGGGCGCCTTCTCCCCGGAGCCGGACACCGGCGTGGCGGCGCCGATCACCGAGCCCGAGCGCATGAAGACGCTGTCGGTGGCCAGGGAGATCAGCGCCCCCGCCGAGAACGCCCGGCGGTTCACGTAGGCGTAGACCGGCACGGTGGCGTCCCGCAGCGCGTCGGAGATCCGCTGGGCGGCGTCCACACGCCCGCCCGGGGTGTCCACGTCCAGGATCACGGCCCGGGCACCGGAGGCCTCGGCCTCGGCCAGGCTCCGCTCGACGAAGGGCGCCAGGCCCTGCTCGATGACCCCGGTGACCGGGACCCGGTAGACGACGTCGGCGTCGCTCCCGGCCTGGGCCCCGGCGCCGGCGGGAAGGGCGGCGGCCAGCGCGGCCGCCAGCACCACTCCCGGGTGGGTCGCTCTGAAGGTCATCGGCTCGCTCTCCCTGCGCGGGTCGCACGTCGGGTGGGAACGGGATCGAGGAGTGGAGGAAGGTCGCCCCGATGCCGTCATTCCCGGAGTAGGGCTCCTCAGTTGAGCTCGACCTCCAGGAGCTGGCACGCGTAGAAGGCCCGATGGATCGCCACGGTGTACTCCCCCGCCTCGACGGCGTCCCGGGCGTTCCGGACGAGCCGGGCGATCCGCTCCTTCTCCATCCTGGAATACGTCGAGATCTCCGGAATTCTTCTCTGCGCCTCCTCGGCCCGCTCCAGCAGGCTCTCGGCCACACGCCGGGGGCTGACGTCCCGCAGCCGGTCTCCGGCCTCCAGCACGTCCCGGAGCGCGTCGGCCGTCCGGCCCGCTTCCAGATCCCGGCGTGCCTCGGCCACCCGGCTCCGAGCGGAGACGATCCGCCGCCGGTAGGGCTCGGGAAGCTCGGAGAGGTCGGCCCCGCCGGTCGCCTCGAGGGCGTCCTCGACCCGGCCGAGGGCGGCCCGGACGCCGTCGACGCCCAGGACGGCCGCCAGGGGGCCCACGGCCTCGTCGTAGACGGCCCGGCGGGCCGCGCGACCTTCGCCGTCCTCGGCGAGCCAGCTCGCCTGCCACGCCCCGATCCAGCGCTGCATCCGCTCGTCCGAGAGGGCCGGCCCGCCATCGGAGATCCGTTCCGCGACGCTGGGAAGCGACGGAACCGCGATGTCCAGGGAGAGGGCACCCCGGGTCTCCTCGTTCACCACCACGGCGAGAGGGTCGGAGACGGCGTCCTGGCAGGCCCCGGGAAGGGCCGCCACGAAGAGACAGGAGGCCGCCGCTACGGCGCGGCCGAGTCCGGAAACCATGGGCAGGCTCAGAGGCTTCATTACACGGACAATCTACCTTTCGCGAACGACAACTTGCAAACCCCGTTCCAGCCGTCCTCACGCCCGGTGGAGGGCCGCTTGACCCCCGGTGCAGCGCGGGATAGCTTGCCGTTCGGGTGGTCGCAGGAGCTCGTTGGAAGTCGTATCCCTCAACCGCCGAACGGGTCCCGCTCGGATCCACGGGGACCTTCGCCCCTTCGCCGGCGGCGCTCCACCATACGTACCGCACGGTCGCCGGCCTCCCCGGGGGGAGGCGTCCGCCGGGCGGGATCGCCGATCGCGAACCGAATACGAAACAGAGAGGAAGACCATGTCCGACGACAAGACGCTCATCCACTACGAGGTCGACGACGGCGTGGCCGTGATCACGCTCGACGACCCTCCAGCCAACACCTACACCTACGAGATGATGCGTCAGCTCGACGACGCGATCCTCCGGGCCCGGATGAACGACAAGGTCCACGTCGTCGTGGTGACCGGCGCCGGGGAGAAGTTCTTCAGCGCCGGCGCCAACATCCAGATGCTCGACGACGTCGCGGCGGGCTTCAAGTACTGCTTCTGCCTCCACGCCAACGAGACGCTGAACCGTCTGGAGCACACGCCGAAGCTCACCATCGCCGCCCTGAACGGGCACACCGTGGGCGGCGGCCTGGAGATCGCCATGGCGTGCGACCTCCGGATCGCGAAGAGCGAGGCCGGCCAGGTGGGTCTGCCCGAGGTGAACCTCGGGGTGCTCCCCGGCACCGGGGGCACCCAGCGCCTCGCCCGGCTGGTGGGCAAGTCGAAGGCGATCGAGCTCATGGCCGAGGGGAAGACCTTCGGCGTCGAGCAGGCTCGTGAGCTCGGCATCGTCAACAAGATCTTCGACGCCGACGACCGGGCCGACTTCCTGGATCAGATCATGGAGTACGCCGGCGGGTTCACGCCGCCGAACAAGGCGTCGAAGGCCGTGGGCCACATCAAGCGCGCCGTGCAGAGCGGGGCCGAGATCCCCATGGAGTCGGCCCTGGCCGTGGAGCGGGAGCTCCAGCAGCAGCTCTTCCAGAGCGCCGACGCCCGGGAAGGGATCGGGGCGTACATCGACAAGCGCGACCCCGAGTTCGAGGGGAAGTAGGACGCCGTGCCCGAGAACGTGGACGTAAGAGACCGCCTCTGGATCGGCGGCGAATGGCAGGACGCCGAGGGCGGCGAGACCTTCGAGACCAGGAACCCGGCCACCGGCGAGGTCCTGGCCCGGGTCGCCGAGGCCCGGGAAGCCGACGTGGACCGGGCGGTCCGGGCGGCCCGTGCCGCCGCCGAGGACTCTTCCTGGCGCCGGATCAACCCCCACCGACGGGCCGAGCTCCTCTGGAAGCTGGCGGACCTCATCGAGGCGAACGCCGACGAGCTGGCCACCCTCGAGACCCGGGACAACGGCAAGACTTATTTCGAGTCCCGGAAGGTTGACCTGCCCAGCGTGGTGGAGAACTTCCGCTACTTCGGGGGGATGGCCGACAAGATCGAGGGCGAGACGATCCCGGTCTCCGGACCCTTCATGAACTACACCCTCCGGGAGCCCGCGGGCGTGGTCGGCTGCATCGTGCCCTGGAACTTCCCTCTCTCGCTGGCCTCCTGGAAGGTGGCGCCGGCCCTGGCCTGCGGGAACGCGGTGGTGCTCAAGCCGGCCGAAGAGACGCCCCTCACGGCTCTCCGCCTCGGTGAGCTGGCCGGCGAAGCCGGCTTCCCCGACGGGGTCCTGAACGTGGTCCCGGGCTTCGGCGAGACCGCCGGCTCGGCCCTGGTCCGCCACCCGGACGTCGACGTCCTCGCCTTCACCGGCTCCACCGAGACCGGCAAGGTGATCATGCGGGAGGCCGCCGATTCCCTGAAGAAGGTGAGCCTGGAGCTCGGCGGGAAGTCGCCCAACATCATCTTCGCCGACGCGGCCATGGACGACGCCGTCCGGGGGGCGTCGAACGGCATCTTCTACGGCAAGGGCGAGGTCTGCGCCGCCGGCTCCCGGATCCTGGTGGAGCGGGACGCCTACGACGACTTCCTCGACGCCTTCCGGGAGCGGGCCGAGAGCCTGGCCGTCGGCGACCCCCTGGAGAAGGGCACCCGCCTCGGCGCCATCGTCAGCGAGGCCCAGCTCGAGCGGGTCCTGGGCTACATCGAAGCCGGCAAGAAGGAGGGCGCCCGCCTGGTCACCGGGGGCGAGCGGGTCACGGTGGACGGTGGCGGCAACTTCGTCACCGCCACCGTCTTCGCCGACGTGGAGCCGGAGATGACGATCGCCCGGGAGGAGATCTTCGGGCCCGTGGCCGCGGTCATGCCCTTCGACGACGTGGACGACGCGGTCCGGAAGGCGAACCAGACGATCTACGGCCTGGCCGCGGGGGTCTGGACCCGGGACGTGGGCAAGGCCCACCGCCTCGCCTCCGAGGTGAAGGCCGGCACGGTCTGGGTGAACACGTACAACCAGTACGACTCGGGCTCGCCCTTCGGCGGCTACAAGCAGAGCGGCTTCGGGCGGGACCTGGGCTGGCAGGCCGCCATCGAGAAGTACACCCGGACGAAGTCGGTCTGGGTGGCCCTGGACCGGTGAAGCGCGCCGTCCTCGTCGACGCGGTCCGCACTCCGGTCGGGCGCCACGGCGGCGCCCTGGCCCCGGTCCGGCCCGACGACCTGGCCGCCCACGTCCTCTCGGCCGCCCTGGAGCGGACGGGCGTCGAGGCCGTCGAGGTCGACGACGTGCTCATGGGCTGCATCAACCAGGCCGGCGAGGACAACCGGAACGTGGCCCGGATGGCGCTGCTCCGGGCCGGCCTCCCCGTGGAGGTCCCGGGTCAGACCGTGAACCGCCTGTGCGGCTCCGGCCTCCAGGCGGTGAACTCGGCCTACCACGCCGTCGCCGTGGGCGAGGGCGAGGTCTTCCTCGCCGGCGGCGTCGAGAGTATGAGCCGCTCTCCCTACGTCATGCTCAAGCCCGAGCACGCCTACGCCCGAGGGCACCCCGAGGTCGCCGACACCGTGCTCGGTTGGCGCTTCGCCAACCCGGCCTTCCCCGACGAGTGGACGATGGGCCTGGGCGAGACCGCCGAGGTGGTGGCCGAGGAGTTCGGCGTCGGCCGACGGGAGCAGGACGCCTTCGCCGCCGAGAGCCAGCGGAGGGCGGCCGCCGCCATGGAGGCCGGCCGCTTCGGCGACGAGATCGTCCCCGTCGGGGTCCCGCAGCGGAAGGGCGCCCCCCAAGTGGTCGAGGAGGACGAGCATCCCCGGCCGGGCACCACCGAGGAGATCCTGGCCGAGCTGCCGCCGGTCTTCAAGAAGAACGGGACCGTCACCGCGGGAAACGCGTCCGGCATCAACGACGGGGCCGCGGCCCTGGTCGTGATGGAGGAGGAGCGGGCCCGGTCCGCGGGCCTGGAGCCCCTGGCACGGATCGTCGCCGCAGCGGTGGCCGGCGTGGAGCCCCACCGGATGGGGGTGGGCCCGATTCCCGCCACTCGCAAGGCCCTGGAGCGGGCCGGCATGGGTGTCTCCGACCTGGACCTGGTCGAGCTCAACGAGGCCTTCGCCGCCCAGGCGATCCCCTGCATCCGGGAGCTCGGCCTGGACCCGGAGCGGACCAACGTGAACGGGGGCGCCATCGCCCTGGGGCACCCGGTGGGCTGCTCCGGCGCCCGGATCCTCACGACCCTCCTCCACGAGATGAAGCGTCGGGACGCCGGGGTGGGGCTGGCCACCATGTGCAACGGGGTCGGCCAGGGGATCGCCACCGTGGTGGAGCGGACGTGAGCGACGGGATCGAGCGGGCCGCCGTCCTGGGCGCCGGGACCATGGGCCACGGCATCGCCCAGGTCACCGCCGCCGCCGGCTGCCGGGTCCGCCTCTACGACGTGGACGCCGAGCCCCTGGAGGCCGCCCTGGAGCGGATCCGGGCGAACCTGGAGAAGGGTGTGGAGCTCGGGAAGGTGGAGCCCGCCGACCGGGAGGCCGCCCTGGATCTGATCGAGTCGTACAACGT
>CAZMPV010000126.1:0-7704 GCA_964567985.1 uncultured Gemmatimonadaceae bacterium | reverse complement strand
GAACACCACCGACTCGGCCGTGCGGATCACCCACGTCCCCACCGGGCTCGTCGTCTCGTGCCAGGACGAGAAGTCCCAGCACAAGAACAAGGCGAAGGCGATGAGGGTCCTCCGGAGCCGGCTCCTGGATCGGAAGATCGCGGAGCGGGAGGCCGAGCGGGCCCGGGAGCGGAAGTCCCAGATCGGGACCGGCGACCGGTCGGCCAAGATCCGGACGTACAACTTTCCCCAGAACCGGGTCACGGACCACCGCATCAACCTCTCGCTCCACCGCCTGGAAGACATCCTCGACGGCGACCTCGACGAGCTGATCCAGGCGCTCCGCCTGGCCCAGCAGGAAGAGGAGCTGGAGGCGGCGGGCGCGTGACGGCCCGGGATGCGGACACCCCGGAGGGGATCCGGGGCCGGAACGCTCGAAGCGGCGAGGCCCGGTCGGCGTCCGCCCGGGCGGCCGACGAGCCGGTCTCGCCCCCCGGCCCCGACGAGTCCTGGACGGTGCTGCGGATGATCCGCTGGAGCGGGCAGTACCTGGAGGAGAAGGGAATCGAGGAAGGGCGCCGGGACGCCGAGCACCTCCTGGCCGAGGCCCTGGGAATGCCCCGGCTGGAGCTCTACCTCCAGTTCGACCGGCCCCTGACGCCCGACGAGCTGTCGGCGTACAAGCCGCTCCTGCTGCGGAGGGCGGAGCGGGAGCCCCTGCAGTACGTCCTGGGGTGGACCGGCTTCCGGGAGCTGGAGCTGAAGTGCGACCGGCGGGCCCTGATTCCCCGGCCCGAGACCGAGGTGCTGGTCCAGGCGGTCCTGGACTGGGTCGCGGGGCGACCGGAGCCGGACGGAGGCTGGACGGCCCTGGACGTCGGCACGGGAACCGGCGCCGTCGCCCTCTCCCTCCTCCGGGAAGGCCCGTTCGGGCGGGTGGTGGCCACCGATCGCTCGGCTGAGGCCCTGAGCCTCGCCCGGGAGAACGCCGAAGCCCACGAGCTGGCCGACGCCCTCGAGCTCCGAGAGGGGAGCCTCTTCGAGCCCCTGACCGACGACGAGGCATTCGACGTCGTGGTCGCGAACCCCCCGTACGTCGGCGAGGCCGAGGCCGGGTCGCTGGCGCCCGAGGTCCGGGAGTGGGAGCCCGCCGAGGCCCTCTTCGCCGGAGCCGACGGGCTGGCCGTCCTCCGGCCGTTGATCCGGGGGGCGCCGGCTCGGCTGCGGTCAGGGGGCCTGCTGGCCCTGGAGATCGGCGAGGGCCAGGGCGACGCGGTCCGGACGGTCGCGGAGGAGGTCGAAGCCCTGGACGAGCCCGAGCTCAGGCGAGATCTGGCGGGGCGGCGGCGGATCCTCCTCGTCCCTCGTCGGTAGGGGCTCTCGACCGGGGCGAGACGGCCCCGGGTCACGATACGCTTTGCAATCTCAGCGAAGGACTGTACGCTATGGCTGGTCTCATGGAGATGGCGAAGGACCTGGGTCAGGCGCTGGCCCGGACCGACGAGTATCAGGAGCTGAAGCGGGCCATGTCCGCTGCCGACGACGATCGGGAGATCGTCGAGCTCCGCAACGAGATCGAGAAGCTGGAGAAGAGCCTCCAGTCGAAGATCCAGCAGGGTCAGCAGCCCGACGAGGAGAAGGTGGACGAGTATGAGGAGCTCGTCCGGGACCTCCAGTCGAAGCCGACGTACCAGAAGCTGGCGGCGGCCCAGTCCAACTTCGACAAGGTGGTCAAGAAGGTGAACCGGAAGATCTCGGAGGGCCTCGACGAAGGGGCCGACAGCCGGATCGTGATGCCCTCCTAGGGCGGCCCGACCTCACCTTCCACACGGCGTCCGGAACGCTCCGGCCGTCGTCCCACGTCTCCCGGAACCCCGCGTGCGTTGAGCCTTAAATCCCTGCGTGAGCCGGTCTACCGGATCCTGGATCCACCCACCCGGTGGCTGATCCGGTCCGGCGTCCATCCGAACACGATCAGCACCCTGGGCTTCCTGGTGACGGTGGCCGCCGGCTTCCTCTATCACGCCGACCACGTCCGCACGGCGGGCTTCTTCGTCCTCCTGGGCGGGCTGGCGGACATCTTCGACGGACGGGTGGCCCGGGAGAGCGGCAGGGCTTCGAGCTTCGGGGCGTTCTACGACTCGACCCTCGACCGGATCAGCGAGATCGTCGTCTTCCTGGGCCTGCTGTCCCTGTACAACCACTACGGGATCGAGCTGGCCGACATCTGGATGATCTACGTCATCCTCCTGGCCATGGGCGGCTCGCTGATGGTCAGCTATACCCGGGCGAAGGCCGAGTCCCTCGGCATCGACTGCAAGGTCGGGCTCATGCAGCGGGCCGAGCGCGTCGTCCTCCTGGGCCTGGGCTCGCTCATCTTCGGGCTCATGTGGAGCGGCGTGGTCCTGAGCTGGGTCATCGTGATCGTGGCCGTGCTCTCCAACTTCACAGCGATTCAACGGGTGGTCTGGGTGTACCGGAACCCGGAGCCGTCGGCCCCGGCCGACCCCGGTGGCGACGCACCCACGGGCGCCCTGACAGAAGAGAGGCAGAAGTGACCGAACAACCCACCATTCGCGACGCCGACGGCACGCTGGGCGTCCTCCTTCCCGGCTTCGGCGCCGTGGCGACGACCTTCGTGGCCGGCGTGGAGGCGATCCGCCGGGGGCTGGCCCGACCCATCGGGAGCCTGTCCCAGATGAATACGATCCGTCTGGGCAAGCGCACCGAGGAACGGACGCCCCTCATCAAGGACTTCCTCCCCCTGGCCGGGCTGGACCAGCTCGTCTTCGGGGCGTGGGATCCGATCCCCGACGACGGCTACGAGAGCGCGAAGGTCGCCGGGGTCCTGGACCGGGACCACCTGGACCCGATCGAGGACTTCCTCCGCTCGGTGAAGCCCATGCCGGCGGTCTTCGACAAGGAGTACGTGAAGCGCCTGGACGGGCCGAACGTGAAGGAGGCGGACAACAAGCGGGAGCTGGCCGAGGAGCTGCGGGCCGACATCCGGCGGTTCAAGGAGGAGCACGGCTGCGACCGGATGGTCATGATCTGGTGCGGCTCCACCGAGGTGTTTCTCCGCCCTGGAGCGGCCCACGAGACGCTGGAGGCCTTCGAGGAGGCGATGGAGAACGACGACCACGCCATCGCCCCGAGCATGATCTACGCCTATGCGGCGCTGATGGAGGGAGTGCCTTACGCCAACGGCGCCCCGAACCTCTCGGCCGACGTCCCGGCGCTGGAGGCCCTGGCGGAGGAGAAGGGCGTGCCGATCGCCGGGAAGGACTTCAAGACCGGCCAGACCCTGATGAAGACGATCCTGGCCCCGGGCCTGAAGGCCCGGATGCTGGGCCTGGAGGGCTGGTTCAGCACGAACATCCTGGGCAACCGGGACGGAGAGGTCCTGGACGATCCCGAGAGCTTCAAGACGAAGGAGGAGTCGAAGCTCGGGGTCCTCGACTACATCCTCCAGCCCGACCTCTACCCGGACCTCTACGCGGACCACTACCACAAGGTCCGGATCAACTACTACCCGCCCCGGGGCGACAACAAGGAGGGGTGGGACAACATCGACTTCTTCGGGTGGCTCGGCTACCCGATGCAGATCAAGGTCGACTTCCTCTGCCGCGACTCGATCCTGGCCGCCCCCATCGTCCTGGACCTGGCGATCTTCCTCGACCTGGCCCACCGGGCCGGGATGGACGGGATCCAGGAGTGGCTCTCCTTCTACTTCAAGAGCCCCCAGACGGCTCCGGGCCTCTACCCGGAGCACGACCTCTTCATCCAGCACTGGAAGCTGAAGAACACGCTCCGGTACCTGGGCGGGGAGGACCAGCTGACCCACCTGGGATTGGACTATTACGAATAGTCCGCGGGCTTCGGTGGCGTGCGGGTCCCTCGCCGGGCGCGCTTCGCTCCGCTTGCGCGGGGCACGTGGTCGGAAAAAGCAGGAGCTCGGCAGAAAGAAGTGCCCACGCTGCACGAGGCCCGGCGAGGGACCCGCACGCCACCGAACCCCTTTCCTGGTGGGGAGCGCCCGCGAGGAGCGGAAAGGTGATTCCACCATCCCGGCCGCGCCCGGACGCCGGGCCCGTATCCGCCCGATCGACCGCGCCTCCACTCCACCCTCCGTGCCCTCTCCCCCGCGTCCGGGAAGCTCCGACGAAGCCTCCCCCGCCCACGCCCCGGATCGCTACGGCCTCCCGGAAGGGCCGGGCCGGACGCGGCCTCCCCCGGCGGGCCTCGTGCAGTGTGGGCACTTTCTTCTGAGATGAACCTCTCTTTCCCACCCCGTGCCCCGCGCAAGCGGAGCGAAGCGCGCCCGCCGGGGGAGGCCGCGTCCGGCCCGGCCCGCTGGTCGCCGAAGAACGGTCGCCGTAGATGAGCGAGCAGCGGGAACGGCGCGGCCTCTTCATCGTCCTAGAGGGCGGAGAGGGCGCGGGCAAGTCCACCCAGCTCGCGCTGCTCTCGGACTGGCTGGAGGAGCTGGGCCTGTCGCACCGGACGACGCGGGAGCCGGGCGGCACCGAGGTCGGCGAGGAGATCCGCCGCCTCCTCCTCCACCGGGGCGACCTCCCCGTGCCTCCGGAGACCGAGCTCTTCCTGATTCTCGCCGCCCGGGCCGCCTTCGTCCGGGAGGTGGTGGCCCCGGCCCTGGAGCGGGGCGAGATCGTGGTCTCCGACCGCTTCGATCTCTCGACCCTGGCGTATCAGGGCTACGGGCGGGAGCTCGGCGTGGAGCGGATCCTTCCCCTGAACGCTTTCGCCACCGACGGCGTCGAGCCCGATCTGTACGTGCTCCTGGACGTCCCGGTCGAGGCGGGGCTGGCCCGGACCCGGGAGCGGGGCACCGGCGAGGACCGGATCGAGAGCTCGGGGCGGGCGTTCCTCGAGCGCGTCCACGCCGGCTATCGGGAGCTGGCCCGGGACGACGATCACGTGGCCCTGATCGACGGCGAAGGTGAGCCCGAGGCGGTCCAGGCGCGCGTCCGGGAGCTCCTCCGGGACCGCTTTCCGGAAACATTCACCGACGGCTAAGTTTACGAGTGCTCGTCGCTGCGCACCCGACGGCCCAGACGGTTGTGCCGGCGCGCCGACCCGACGAACCGATCTCGAGACCCAGCAGGTCGCCATGAAGATCCGACGCTCCGTCTTCGCTCCGGCCGCCGTCCTCCTGGTGGCCCTCCTCACGGGTGGGTGGTTCCTCCAGCAGGGCGTCAGCCAGGAGCAGAACGTCTACATGCAGGTCCGCCTCCTGGAAGAGGTGGTGGACCACGTGGAGAAGCGGTACGTGGAGCCGGTGGAGCGGAAGACGCTCTACCAGTCCGCCATCGACGGGGTCCTCGAGGACCTGGGCGACCCCAACACTTCCTTCCTGGACGCCACCGAGTACGAGAGCCTCCGGATCCAGACCGAGGGGGAGTACGGCGGCGTGGGCCTGGAGATCACCGAGCGGAACGGCTGGGTGACCGTGGTGACCGCCCTGCCGGGCACGCCGGGGACCCGTGCCGGGATCCGGGCCGGCGACCGGATCGTCGAGGTCGAGGGCGAGTCCGCTGAGGACTGGAGCGTGAACCAGGTGGTGGAGCGGCTCAGGGGCGAGCCGGACACCGAGGTGGGGCTGAAGGTGGAGCGGCCCGGGGTTTCGACGCCGATTCCCTTCACCGTCACCCGGGCCCGGATCGAGCTCCGTTCGGTCCCCTTCGCCATGATGCTCGAGGGCGACGTCGGCTACGTGCCTCTCCAGGTGGTCAGCGAGTCGTCGTCACGGGAGGTCCGGAACGCCGTGGACTCCCTCCGGGCCGACGGGGCCCGGGGATTGATCCTGGACCTCCGGGGCAACCCGGGCGGCCTCCTGGACCAGGGGATCGGGGTCTCGGACCTCTTCCTCGAGCCGGAGCGCGTCATCGTCGAGACCCGGGGACGGGCGCAGGGCCAGGACGAGGTCATGCGGGCCCGGGACGCCGAGGCCTTCGGGGAGATGCCGATCGTCGTCCTGGTGGACCAGCAGAGCGCCAGCGCCTCCGAGATCGTGGCCGGGGCGCTCCAGGACCACGACCGGGCCCTGATCATCGGCACGCCCTCCTTCGGGAAGGGGTCGGTCCAGACCCTCTACCGGCTCACCGGAGGCAACGTGCTCAAGCTCACCACGGCCCGATGGTACACGCCCGTCGGCCGCTCCATCCAGAAGCCCTTCGACGAGCGGCGGGCCAGCCGGGAGGAGGGCCGGGGGGTCCTGACGGTGTCCGGCACCCGGATCGAGCGCCCGGACACGGCGGGGCGGCCCACCTTCCAGACCGACGGCGGTCGGACGGTCTACGGCGGCGGGGGCATCACGCCGGACCTGATCGTCTTTCCGGACACCCTGCACCACGAAGAGGAAGAGGCGGCCCGGGAGATCTTCCGCTCGGCGGGGACCTTCGTGACCACGACCTTCAACTTCGCGGTCGAGTATCTCCAGGAGCATCCCGGGCTGGGCCGGGACTTCCGGCTCACCGACCGGGACCTGACCGCCTTCTACCAGCGCCTCGGCGAAGTCGACGTCTCGCTGGAGCGGGACGAGTTCGACGCGGCCCGCCGCTTCGTCCGCCATCAGCTCGAGCGGGAGATCGCCAACCAGGCCTGGGGCCAGCGGGGCGAGTTTCGGCGCATGATGGAGGAGGATCCCCAGCTCCTCCGGGCCCTGGACCTCCTCCGGGAGGCCAGCTCGCCCATGAACCTCTTCCGGGTGGCGGGGGTCGGCGTCCCCGGCGCTACCTCTTCGGACGGCGAGCGCTGAGCCCGGATCCGGACGCCGTCCGGATCCGACCCGACCGGCTATGCCATCACCCGAAGGAGCGATGATCTTTTCCCCTGTGCGACGTCGGCGGGACCCGGGCGGAAGGCCCCCGCGGTGAGCGCGTCGGTCCTGTACGTCCGGGGCGGGACGGTCGAGTCGACCCACCGGGTCCACGTCGCCGTCGTCGAGGGGGACGGGCGCCTCCTGGCGTCGGCCGGAGAGCCCGAGCGGACCGCCTATTACCGGTCGGCGGCCAAGCCCCTCCAGGCGCTTCCGGTGGTGGAAGACGGCGCCGCCGACGCCCTGGGGCTCACGCCGGCCGACCTGGCGCTCTGCTGTGCGTCCCACAACAGCGAGCCCGGGCACCTCGAGGGGGCCCGGACGATCCTGGAGAAGGCGGGTCTGGGCCCGGAAGCCCTGGAGTGCGGGCCTCATCCGCCGCTCCGGGACGAGACGGCCGAGGCGCTCTTCCGGGCCGGGGAGAACCTGGGACCGATCCACAACAACTGCTCGGGGAAGCACGCCGGAATGCTGGCCCTGGCGGTGCACCACGGGTGGGCCACCGACGGCTATCTCGAGCCGGGGCACCCGGTCCAGGAGCGGATGCTCGACGAGATCGTGCGCTGGACGGGGCTGGAGATCGGCGAGATCGGGACCGGAACCGACGGCTGCGGGGTCGTCTCCTTCGCGGTGCCGCTCCGGGCCATGGCCCGCTCCTTCGCTCGCTTCGCGGCGGCGGCGGACCGGGGAGAGGAGGGACCGGTCCGGATCGTCGAGGCGATGACGGAAAACCCGTTCCTGGTCGCCGGGACCGGCCGGCTGGACACGGCCCTGATGGAGCGCGCGGGAGACCGGCTCTTCGTGAAGACCGGGGCCGAGGGCGTCTACTGCGTCGGGCTCCGGGAGCGGGGGGTCGGACTCACCGTGAAGGTCGAGGACGGGGCCCG
>CAZMPV010000125.1:0-7723 GCA_964567985.1 uncultured Gemmatimonadaceae bacterium | reverse complement strand
GCGGTGGACGCCTTCCTGGGCCGCACGCTGGCGTGGCTGGCTCCGGACGACGACGGCCACCGCGAGCTCGTGGACGCGGGCCTCACCGACCCGGCCGGCGAGCTCCGAAGTCGCTTCGAGGGGCGGGTTGGGGGCCTCCTGGAGGAGCTGAACGTCGAGGTGGGAGCCGTCGAGGCGCTCCGGGACGGCTGGGACGAGGAGCGGGGGCGGGGCCCCGGTCAGCCCGACGAGGACGCCGTGGAGCGGGCCCGGGGCGCCCGGACCCGCGACCTCTTCGTAGGGTGACGCCCGCCCGCGCCGGGCGGAAGGAGCGAGAAGCCCGATCGGACCTAGAGCCGTGACCGAGCCCCGGGACGAATCCGGTAGCGACGAGTCGCTGCCCGGCGACATGCCGAGGGCCCCCTCGTGCCCCTTCTGCGACGGCCGGCAGACCGAGCTCCTCAACCCCTTCGGGCCCCATGCGTCAGTGGCGAGCTACTGGTGTCGGAGCTGCCGGAGCCCCTTCGAGTTCATGAAGTGGGGCAAGAGAGAGCCGGACGACGGTCCTACGCCAGCTTCACGTCCTCCAGATAGTCCTTGAGCGGATCCGCCACGGCGATCGCGCGCTCGGCCAGGGCGATGGCCATCGGCTCGGAGAACGGGTCGTCGTCCGCGATGGCCCGGACCGCGGCGGCGCCGAGCTGGGCATCCGATTGCTCGGCCGCCTGGTGGTACTCGGAGTAGCGGGCGCTGACCCGTTGCTCGAAGATCGGGAGCTCGTTCCGGGGCGTCCCGTGGATGATCATGTCCTCGAAGATGGCGGCGTGGAAGGCGTCCAGGGCCTCCACGACCTGCTCGTCGGGCTCCTTGCCGACGAACGCGAGCTGGAGTCCCCGGGTATGTGCCCACATCAGGAAGATCAGGATCTCCTCGGCCTGGGCGTCGGCGGGCACTCCCTGGACGCTCGTCAGGCCCAGGCGACCGAGGAGGGCTTCGGCGTCGCCGTCGGTGATGAAGTCGGAGAAGCTTTCCCAGACGAGACGAGCCAGGTAGTCGCCGATCTCCCGGGGGGTCATGGCCGTGGGGGGCTGGAAGCCCCCCGCCCCGTCATCCAGTGGGGTGATCTTCACGGTGGCATCCCGCGCTTCGGGGTTTTTGTGAGTGAGGTGTCTGTACCAATTCGGTCACATCGGGCGTAGGTGTCAAGGACGACGATCTGCGCCCGTCCGGAAGCCGGCCCGGAGCGCCGTCGCCCGCGGGGCGATGTCGCCGGAAGGACCCGGTCGGTCCGACCGCGTCGCGCAAACGAGCGAGGAGAGCTTGAGATGAGAAATTCGCCCCGGACTCCCCCCGGGCTGGTGAGAACGCTCGTGCTGGGCGCCGTGGCCCTCGGACTGGGCGCGTGCGGGGGCCAGACCGAGCTTCCTTCTCCCCGGCCGCTCGTGATCCACTCCGGGGCCCGTCTGAGGCCGGAGCCGGCCCGGATGGACACCATCGACAAGTGGCTCCGGACCGAGCTCACCGACATCCGGGAGGACCCGTCGTTCCTCATCCGGACCCTTCCCCGGGACGACGACATCTATCCCTGGGAGGGGCTCTCGATCACCGCCGACACGGCCGACGTCGAGATGCAGGCGGGCGTGCCCGAAGTCCGGGTCCCGTACATGATCTACGCCCACCTCCACCTGATGGATCGGAGGGGCGAGCTGGAGGAGTGGCTGCCCGATGTCGCGGGCTCCGACGACTTCACCCTCGAGCGGGCGATCCTGAGGCGGACGGCGGAAGCGTGGATCTACGGCCGCTCGGTGTGGGACGCGCCCCCCCACGACGTGATGGACGAGATCATGTACGCCAACGAGAAGGGCTACCTGGACGCGATGATCTTCACCGCACGGCCGGACGCCTTCGGCGAGGCGCGCCGAGCCTGGGCCCGGGAGAATCCCGGAGGGATCGAGGAGTACCGGCGCTGGTTCGTCGAGACCTTCGACCGGGAGCCGCCGGGGCTCAGGGAGGAGTCGGAGACTGGATCGTAGGACGGGCAGGGGGGCTCGGGGCGAGAGCCCGGAGCCGGTGGGGACTCAGGCGAGGGGTCCGGTGACCTCCCAGCGCATGCCCACGGGGGGGTCCCGCTTTTCGTCGGCGTCGAGGACCCGCACGTCGATCCGCCCCGATCGGGCCAGGCGCTCGTCCGACGGCTTTCCGCCGAAGGCAGCGAAGCCCTCCACGGTCACCTCCCGTGTGTCTCCGTCCGGAGAGGTGGCCCGGAGTCGGGCGCCCTTCAGCTCCTTCACGGTGGGGGGGTCGCCCTCCTGGAGTCGGAGTCGGAGGATCCGCCCTCCGTGGGGATGATCCAGGGCGTCCAGCACACGAAACACCGCCGTTCCGGTCCGCGCCGCGCTCATGACTTCGGGCTCGCTCCTCGCCATACTGTCGTCGACCACCGTCCACGAAAGACCGTAGAACGAGAATGAGATCCCGTCAACGGATGCCGCCCGCCCCATGACCGAGCCCCGCCGTCAGGAGCCCGAGCCGGTGGACGACGCCTCTCCCCTGGAGATGCCGCCCGACGAGATGAGGCGGCTGGGCTACCGGGCCGTGGACCTCCTGGTGGATCGGTGGAGCCGGCTGGCGGAAGAGCCGGCCTGGGTCGGCGCCGACCGGGAAGAGACCGAGGCGCTCTTCCGGGAGCCGCCGCCCGAGGAGGGCGAGGCGGCGGACCGGGTGCTCGAGCGCGCGGCCTCCGAGGTTCTCGACCGGGCCGGCCGCATCGACCATCCCCGCTTCTTCGCCTTCGTCCCGTCGTCCCCGACGTGGCCGTCGGTGCTGGGCGACTTCCTGGCCTCCGGATTCAACGTCTTCCAGGGCACCTGGCTCGAGTCCGCCGGGCCGAGCCAGGTCGAGCTCGTCGTGGTGGACTGGTTCCGGGAGTGGGTGGGGATGCCGGAGGGGGCGGGCGGCCTCCTCACCAGCGGCGGCTCGGTGGCGAACCTGGTGGGGCTCGTGACCGCCCGGGAGGCCGCCGGCAATCCCGAGCGGCCCGTGGTCTACCTGAGCGACCAGGCCCACAGCTCCCTGGAGCGCGCGGCCCGGATCGCGGGCATCGCTCCGGAGGGCGTCCGCAGGGTGCCGACCGGCGACGACCTCCTCCTGCGGGGGGACGCGCTGGCCGACGCCGTGGCCCGGGACCGGGAGGCGGGTCGCACGCCCCTCTGCGTCTGCTCGTCGGCCGGCGCCACGAACACGGGTCTCGTGGATCCCCTGGAGGAGCTCGCCGAGGTCTGCCGGCGGGAGGGCGTCTGGCACCACGTGGACGCCGCCTACGGCGGCTTCGCGGTGCTGACCGACCGGGGTCGGGAGGCCCTGGCCGGGCTCGAGGCGGCGGACAGCGTGACCCTGGACCCCCACAAGTGGCTCTTCCAACCCTACGAGGCCGGATGCGTCCTTGTCCGGGACGTGGAGGTCCTGGAAGACGCGTTCAGGGTCCTTCCGGAATACCTCCAGGACACCGAGCTCGGCCGGGCCCACGTGAACTTCGCCAACCGGGGGGTGCAGCTCACCCGGGCGTTCCGGGCCCTCAAGGTGTGGATGTCGATCCGGACCTTCGGGGTCGCCGCCTTCCGGGACGCGATCGACCGGGCGCTGGATCTGACCGAGGCCGCCGGAGAGCGGATCCGGGCGTCGGAGGAGCTCGAGCTCCTGAGCCCGCCCTCCCTGGGCGTGGTCTGCTTCCGGTACCGACCTCCGGGACGTGGGGGCGGCGAAGCGGCCGGCGGGGCCGGGGACCGCGCCGCTGACCGGAGCGATCCCGCCGGATCCGGCGATCCCGGCGCCCTGGAGGGGATCAACGCGGCGATCCAGGATCGGATCGTGGAGGACGGCTTCGCCATGATGTCGTCCACGCGTCTCCGGGGCGCCTACTCCCTGCGCCTCTGCATCCTGAACTACCGGAGCGGGCGGGCCGACGTCCTCGACACCCTGGACCGGATCGAGGCCCTGGGTCGCGAGCTGGCGGAGGAGGGAGCGCAGGCGTGAGCGTCCTCCGCCGCTCCGTCGGTCCGCCGGGCCCGCCCGACGACGGGGCGGAGGTGCCCGGGCCGGAGGACGAGGCCGCGCCTTCCGAGCGGCCGTCGCCGCCGCCGATCCCCCCGCCCCTGAAGCGCTTCCTGCGCCGGGGGGTGTTCCTCTATCCGGTCGTGGTCGCGGCCCTCTGGGCCTTCTCGGACCTGGGGATCTGGGACGCCCTCTTCCTGGGGGCTCTCCTGGAGCTCCTCCCGGTCCTGGCGGTGGCCCAGGTGCCCCTCGTGTCGGCCGAGGCGGAGCTGGATCGGCCGGCGGCGTACGTCGGCTCGGCCGGAGCGATCCTGGTCCTGGGCTGGCTGGCGTTCTTCCTGGGTCGGGGCCGCATGGGGTTGGAGCCCATGGGCCTGGGGGCCGTGGGCCGGAGCGAGCTCCTGGTCTGGTCGGCGGTGGCGCTGGCCGGCGGGCTCGCCCTGGTAGGCCTCTTCCACCTCCTGGAGCGTCTCCTGGGGCTCGACGAGCCACCGCTCCTCCGGAAGCTGCTGCCGCGGACCCGCGGGGAGAAGGTGCTCTTCGTCGGCGTCTCCCTGGCGGCGGGCTTCGGCGAGGAGCTCGCGTACCGTGGCTACGCGATCCCCGTCATGGCGGGACTCCTGGGCTCCGAGTGGGGTGCGGCGGTCTTCTCGTCGGGGATCTTCGGCTTCCTTCACGCCTATCAGGGTCGGGTCGGGGTGGTCCGGACCGGCCTCATGGGCCTGGTCCTGGCCGGGGTGTTTCTCCTGAGCGGAAGCCTCTGGCCGGCGATCGCCGCCCACGTGGCCATCGACCTGATCGGGGGCCTGGTCATCGGGCCCCGGATGCTCGAACGTTCCTGACGGGTCCGCCGCCCGCGCCCCCTCGCTTCGACACCCGGACGATACCGGAGGAGACCATGGAGATCGATCTCGCGCTCCTGGCCGACGCCGCCACGATCGACGCGGGGGGCAAGCTCAACGTCCTGGGCGTCTTCGACCGGATCAACGCCTCGGAGTTTCCCGCCCGCCACGGCCGGATGGCCATGGTGCTCCGCTTCTCGGCCGCCATGAACGAGTCCGGGGAGCACGAGGTGGAGATCGTGCTCCGGGGCCCGACCGACGACGAGGTGGTGCGGCTGGACGGGACGATCCAGTTCGGCCCCGGTCCCATGCGGCGGGGAGGAGAGATCCGCGTGCCCCACGTCCTGAACCTCGACGGCCTCGTCTTCGAGCGGGCGGGCCGCTACACCTTCGACATCCGGGTGGACGACGAGCATCTGCGCTCGATCCCCCTGACCGTCTCGGACGGCCGTGAGCAGGGTGGACCCGTCCAGGCGTGACGCCGCGACTTGCAGAAACAATTCGCCGGGGCGAATAGTAGAGGTAGGAGAAGGGTGCCGGATCGACGAAGCGCCCGGTCCTCCGCGAGGAGGGAGATCGTGATTCTCCACTGCAACTACGAGGAGCTGCGGGCCCTGCGCCAGGGAGCCCACGCCTGTCTGGAAGAGGGCGGTGCGGACGAGCGCTCCCCCGTGGCCGCTCCACCGGTCGACATGGCCGAGATCGAGGAGCTCCTTCCCCGGCTCCACGGAGACCTCACGATCGAGACCCTGGAGGAGCAGCGGACGGTGACGGCGGTGCTCCGGAGCATCGTGGAGTGCCTGCGGGCGGAGATGGACGCGGCGGTGCTGGCCAGCCATCCGGGCCACGAGACCGCCGTGGAGGCCTACTTCGACTACGCCCACGCCCTCTCCGTGCTGGGTCGGGCGGAGGAGATGGGCGACGAGATGGAGGCCCTGATCGAGGTCGTCACCGGCGAATCGGCCACCGACGACGTGGCCGGCAGCTTCCTCTTCCCCGACTGACCCCGTCGTCGGCGGGCACCTCTCCCGACGCTGGCCCCGGAACCGGCGAACGCCCTCTCCCCATGGCCCCGGACCGCATCTCGGCGCTGCGGCGCATGCTGGAGAAGAACCCCGACGATCCCCGGCTGCGCTTCGGGCTGGCCCTGGAGCTCCTCGACGCCGGCGAGGAGGACGAGGGGATCCGGATGCTCCGCTCCTATCTCGAGGTGGCCGACGACGAGGGCAACGCCTGGGGGCGGCTCGGGGCGGCGCTCCGGGATCGGGGACGGACCGAGGAAGCCCGTGAGGCGTATCGGAAGGGCGTCGAGGCGGCCAGACGCCACGGCCACCCGACGATGGCGGAGGAGTTCGAGGAGATCCTGGACGACTGGGAGGAGCGAGCGTGACCGCGGCCGGCGACGGCGGCTCGAAGACCGAGACCGAAAAGCTGGAGACCTTCCGGGACGAGGCCCTGCCCCACCTGGACGCGGTCTACCGCTTCGCCCTCCGGCTCGCCGGCACAGAGGCCGAGGCCGAGGACCTGGTGCAGGACACCTTCTACCGGGCCTGGCGCTCCTGGAAGCAGTACACCCCTGGAACCAAGTGCAAGAGCTGGCTCTTTACGATCTGCAGGAACGCCTTCCTCCGGAAGCGGGAGCGCAGCCAGCGCCACGACGAGATCCTGACCGAGAAGGCCCCCGACGATCCCGAGAGCCTGAGCCGGGAGAACCCCGTCTTCGCTGCCTCCCGGGACGAGGATCCCGAGGGAGACTACTTCCGGTCCATCGTGGACGACGAGGTCCTCGCCGCCATCGACGAGCTGCCGGAGGAATATCGGACCGCAGTCGTCCTCTCGGACCTCGAGGGCATGGCGTACAAGGAGATCGCCGAGCTCATGGACGTGCCCGTCGGAACCGTGAAGAGCCGCCTTTTCCGGGGCCGGCGCATGCTCCAGGAGGAGCTCTACAACTATGCCGTCTCCATGGGCTACATCTCGCCCAGGGAGGATGACGATGCTTGAGAAAATTCGGAATTTCCTGGCCGCCATGGGCGGGAGGGGGAACGGGGACGCCCCGGAGGAGATGATCTCCTGCGACGAGGCCCTGGAGCGGCTCTTCGAGTACCTGGACGGGGAGCTCGAGGACGAGACCGAGGAGAAGGTGGCCCGCCACTTCGAGATCTGCCGCCGCTGCTATCCGCGCCTCTCCTTCGAGAAGGCGTTCCAGGATGCCCTCCACCGGGTGAAGCAGGGCGAAGAGGCGCCCCGTGAGGTGAAGGACCGCGTGCTCGAGATCCTGAGCCAGGAGGGCTTCGACCCTACCTGATCCCGCCCGCTTCCCTCCGCCGCTTCCGCGGCACCCTCCCGGCTTGCCCGCCGCCCCGGAATATCCGAACATAAGCCGAAACACCCCCACGGCATCCCCTTGCCGGGGTCCCGCCCGTGACGCAGCCCGCGGCGCGACGGGTCCCGGGCGAACGCCCACAGCGCAGGAGACCGCATGACCATGGCCCAGAAGCGGGAGCGGATCCTTCCCCGCCTCATCGAAGAGGAGATGAGGGAGTCGTTCCTGGACTACTCCATGAGCGTGATCGTCCAGCGGGCGCTGCCCGACGTCCGGGACGGCCTGAAGCCCGTGCACCGGCGGATCCTCTACGCCATGCACGAGCAGGGCTTGCTGCCCGAGCGGGGCTACAAGAAGAGCGCGACCGTGGTGGGCGAGGTCCTGGGCAAGTACCACCCCCACGGCGACTCGGCGGTCTACGACACCCTGGTCCGGATGGTCCAGGACTTCTCCATGCGCTATCCGCTCATCGACGGCCAGGGCAACTTCGGCTCGGTGGACGGCGACTCGGCGGCGGCCTACCGCT
>CAZMPV010000124.1:0-7735 GCA_964567985.1 uncultured Gemmatimonadaceae bacterium | reverse complement strand
CGGTCAGGTACGCGACGTAGCTATCGAAGTTCCGGCGCACCTCGGAGAGGGAATCCCCGCCGAACTTCTCCAGGAAGGCGTCGGCCACCACCAGGGCCACCATGGCCTCCCCGACCACGGCGGCCGCCGGCACCGCGCAGACGTCGCTGCGCTCCACGGCGGCGTCGTCCACCGAGCCGTCCCGGAGGTCGACCGACGGGAGCCGCTTCCGGAGGGTCGAGATCGGCTTCATCGCGCCCCGGACCACCAGGGGCTCGCCGGTGGTGGCTCCGCCCTCGAGCCCGCCGGCCCGGTTGGAGGTGCGGCCGAAGCCGCCGCTCCGATCCCGCTCGTCGGCCGGCACGATCGGGTCGTGGACCTGGGAGCCGAACCTGCTCGCGTTCTCGTAGCCCGGCCCGATCTCGGCGGCCTTGATCGCCTGGATGCACATCATCGCCTGCCCCAGCCGACCGTCGAGCTTCTGGTCCCAGGAGACGTAGCTCCCCAGCCCCACGGGCACGCCCGTGGCCACCACCTCGAAGATCCCGCCCAGGGTGTCACCCTCCTCGTTGGCCCGGTCGATGGCGTCGATCATCGCCTCTCCCGCCTCGGGGTCCAGGGTCCGGACCGGGGAGGCGTCGGACGCCGCGTTCAGGTCCCCGGGGAGCTCGTCCGGGACGTCGGCCTTCACCGGCCCGATCGAGAGCACGTGGCTGCCGATGCGGATCCCGAACTCGTCCAGGAGCCGCTTGGCCACCGCCCCGCAGGCGACCCGGGCCGCGGTCTCCCGGGCGCTGGCCCGCTCCAGGACGTCCCGGGTGTCCCGGCGGTCGTACTTGAGCACGCCCACCAGGTCGGCGTGCCCCGGCCTCGGAAGATAGTGGGGCCTCAGGGCCTTGGGATTCCCGTCCGGGTCGGGCGGGAGGTGGGCCATGGCCGTCTCCCAGTTCTCCCAGTCCCGGTTCCAGACCAGCATCCCGATCGGCGAGCCCAGGGTCTCCCCCAGGCGGACGCCCGACAGGAGCTCGGCGGTGTCCGACTCGATCTCCATGCGCCGGCCCCGCCCGTAGCCCCCCTGCCGGCGCTTCAGCTCCGGATCCACGTCCCGCTCCATCTGGAGCGAGAGACCGGCGGGAATGCCCTCGAGGATGGTGGCCAGGCCCTTCCCGTGGGATTCTCCCGCGGTCCGGAAGGAGATGCGTCGGAGCATGGCTACGGCCTTCTTTCGGTCACTCGAGCCTCGTGTCACCGGACGGCCGCGACGACCGCCCGCAAAAAGCTGCCGCCCGACCCGGAGCGTGTCCAGGCCGGGCGGCGTCCTGGCCGGCATCCAGCCGGGGGTCGGTGCCCCCGATTCAGGTCATCATTGGGCCGGGTGGTCCGCACCCCTGGGTAAGAGGTCCCGAATCTACCCCGCGATCTGCTGGCCGATAGTCACGGTCCCGCACTTCGAGATGTACCGGGTGTCGAACACTTCGACTGTCCAGGCACCGGTTCCGACAAAGACGACGCCCCGACCCGGCTCCGGCTCATTCGAGGAATCGTCGCCGTGAACAGGTCCCCACCTTCGTCTCGAAGCGCTCGACTTCCGTAACGGTGCCCGGCTCGACGCTCTCCGTGAACGCCACGCTTTTTGAAAATGCGCGGACCCGACCACGCTCCAACCGTGGTATCGTCGAGCTCGGTGCTGCGGTGCTCCACGACGAACGAGGCGCCAGTCGCCCACCGGGACTCCAGCCCCGGGCCGAGGCTCGAGGATCCCGATGTCTCTTCTTCTTCTTCCTCCTCCTTGGCCTCGACAAAGACCGTCACGGTGTCGGTGCCCACGTTGCCCCAGGTGTCGGTGGCCGTCACGGCGATCTTCACGTCCTCAGCGATAGTGTCGGGGATCGGCACGAGCTTCCGGGCCACGCTGAGCGACTGCTGGGCGGGATCCACCTCGATGGTCGTCTCCTCGAAGCGCGCGACCTCGATATCGGGCCCCAGGAGAGGGTCGGGACGGAACGCCACGCCGCTCATGGTTACCGTCCGGATTCGGGTATCGTCGTCGGTGAGGTTCGCTCTGACCACGACGCTGTCGGTGGCCGCGAAGCTCGTTCCCGGGTCCGGGGCCGTCATCGTCACCACCGGAGGATCGACGTCGGCCTCGACCGTGACCGTCGTGGTATCGGCGCCCATGTTGCCCTGGGCATCGGTGACCGTTGCGATGACGTGGACCACCTCCCCCGTGGAATCGGCGGGAATCGGTTGGAGGAGCCGCTTGATCACGGAGTCCGCCACGGCCGGGTCGAAGTTCACGACCTTCTCCTCGAAACGGACCACGGCGGAGTCGGTTCCGAGGTCGGGATCGCCCCGGAGGCCGAGCCCCTGGAACCGGAGCTCGACCACCGCGTCGTTGTCGCTGAACGCGCTCTGCACCAGGAGTTCCTCGCCCACGAAGATGGTGCCGTCGTCCTCGTCCGGCAGCTCGATCGACACCGTCGGGGGTTCCTCGTCCACGAAGACGAGCTGCACCGGCGTCCCCGCCGTGGTCGTGGCGCTGTTTCCGTCCACGTCCGTGGCGAAGACCTGAATCGTGAGCTCGCCCTCGCCTACGTCGTCCGGGACCTGGTAGTCAAACCGGTGCTTTGCACGAAAGCCGGACACGCTGGCGGTCTCGGTGACCAGCGTGTCCCCTCGGGTAAAAAAAGCCCTGAACCCCACCTCCCGGAGGCCGACGTTGTCCGTCGCCTCGACGTCGACGGTCAGTGTCTTTCCGAGAGCGACGACCTTGCTTTCGAGGGTGACGCCCACCTGGGGTGGGGTCGTGTCGACGATCCGGACCGTCCGGGACGCGATCTCCGACGCATTTCCCTGGGCGTCGAAGGCGATGGCCGAGACGGTGGCCGTCGTGTCCTCGATTCTCTCGGGCACCGTGAAGCTGGCGTCCACCGTGGCGTCGAGCTTGCCCTCGGGGACCGTGACGGTCTCCTTGTCGCTGAAGCTGCCTCGAACCCGGATCACCACCGAGTCCAGAGGAACGCCACCGACCGCCCGGGCCCGGACGTCCAGAGTCTGGCCCGACTTCACCTCGTCGGGCACCTCGATGCTGACGATCTCGGGCGGTGCCTGCTGGCCCGGCCCGAAGAGGTTCTGATCCCCACAGGCCCACAGGACCCCGACGGCGGCGAGCGCCACCGCGAGTCCCGCGGGTCGTCGGAAGAAGGCCGTATGATTCGATCTTGAGGCGTCCATAGGTCGTCTCTCCGGGATCAGTTGAGGTTCTCCCGGACGATGTGGGGAGTCACGAGGATCATCAGGTCCTGCTGCTGCGTCTGGTTCCGGGTGACCCGGAAGAGCCTGCCGAGGAGGGGCAGGTCCATCAGGAGCGGGATTCCGCTCTGGACCTCGCTCTCCTCGGTCACGGTGAGCCCGGCGATGACCACCGTCTCACCGTCCCGGACGAGCACCCTGGAGTCCGCCTCCTGGGTGTTGAAGATGAAGCCGGCGTCGCTGCTGGCGAGCTCGGCGTCCGAGCGCTCGGCGTGGAGCTCGAGAAGGATGTTCTCGTCCGCGGTCACGTGGGGCGTGACCTCGAGGATCACGCCGGTCTCCTGGAACTGGACCGTGGACTGGGGGACGACGCCGCCCCCGGCCTGACCGCCGGCCTCCACGACCCGGAGCGGCGTCCGCTGTCCGACCTGGACCCGGGCCTGCTGGTTGTCCATCACGGTGAGGGTCGGCGTCGCCTGGATGTCGCTCATGTTCAGCTCCTGCAGCGCCTGCACGAAGCTGATGAGCGTGTGCCGGCCCAGGACCAGCGAGGTGAGGGCCAGCAGGGAGGGCCCCGCCACCGTCTGGTTGGCGTTGCCCAGGGCCGCGATCGACGAGCCGCCCAGGGAGATCACGTCCTCCCCGGTCGGAACCTCCTCGTCGGGGAGCTCGATCTGGCCGTCGCCGTCCAGGTCCCGGCCGCCCGGCGCCAAGACGTTGAGCTGGTTCCCCTGGGAGTCCTTCAGGTCGTAGACGACGCCGAACTCGTTCAGGTCCGTCCGGTTCACGAAGATGATCTTCGCCTGGATCTGGACCTGGGGCGTCCGGACGTCGAGCTGCTCGATGAGGCTCTCCACGTCGTTCACGACCCGGGGCAGGTCGGTCACGACCAGCGTGTTCGTCCCGGATCCGACGGAGATGGCGCCCCGCTCGGAAAGCAGCGGCTGGATCGACGCCTGGAGCTCGGTCGCCGTGGCGTAGTTGATCCGGAACGGCCGGGTCACCACCGGCTCCACCTGCTCCTGCTCGGCCAGGTTCGCGATGGCGTCCACCCGGATGATCCCGCTCTCCGTCTCCTGGGCCACCAGACCCCGGGCTTCCAGGATCGACCGGAGCGCCACGTCCCAGGGCTGACTCCGGATGTCGGCGGTCACGGTCCCGGCCACCTGGCTCCCCGGCACGATCGAGCGTCCGGAGAACTCGGCGAATGTGAAGAGGACGTTCTCGATCGGGGTTCCGGTGAAGGAGACCGTGATCCTCCGGGCCGGGTCCTGGAGCCCGAGGTCCCAGGCGCCGTCGGGCTGTGTGGACGGGGCTTCGTCGTCGGAGGAGCCGTTCCCGGCGCCCCGGGACGACGACCGTCCACCGTCTCGGGCCCGGTCCGGAGCCCGGGCGGCAGCCTGCTCACCGCCGTACGCCCCCGTGCTCCACGGTTCGAAGGATCCGACCGGGTTGTCCACCAGGAGGCGGATGAACCCGTCCCCCTCCTGCACCTCGTAGCCGAGCTCCTGATTCAGCTCCACCACCACCCGTACGATCTCGTCGGAGTACTGGCTGGTCCGGACCGCACGGATCCCACCCCGGTCGATGCCGAGGAAGTCCCTCCGGGGCAGCTCGTGGCGCGCACCCATCAGGTCCAGGACGAGCCGGTTCGGCCCGTCCATGGAGAAGTGTCGGTACTCGAGCTCTCCTTCGACGGAGACGACGATCTCCGTCCGTTCGGCCGCCGGCGCGATGCTGACCCCCTTCACGGGGGCGTCGGCGACCAGGAAAAGCCCGGTCCACAGGGCCAGAAGCGAGGTCATGAGGAGCCTCCTTCACCCGGTCTGTGCAGCTCGAGAGTGCGCTGCTCCGTAATTCCGAATTCGGTCACTTCCAGGATCACCTGGTTGGGCTGAATGTCTAGGACGCGGACGTTCCCGAGGCTCTGTCCCTGGCGCACCCGGAACGTCTGGGCCTGCTGGCTGACGCTGACCTGCCCCTGATTCACCGTGACGTTCGTGGCCAGGAGGGCGACCGAGGCCTGGGGGTCGCCCGAGTGGATCACGCCCAGCAGGGTGAGCTCCTCGAAGCGGGGTCCGCTCTCTCCCGCGCTGACGAGGGGCCGGAACGGATTCCGCCGCTCGAAGCGGGGATAGGTGAAGACCTCCCGCTCGAAGACGAGCTCGGTCGTGTCCGGCTGCTGTCCCCGCTGACCCTGGGAGGGCTGCTGTCCCTGCTGCGCCCGGAGGGTGGCGGGCCCCACGGCGCCCACGAGGAGCGCCACGGTCAGCGTACCGAGGATGCGGGTCATCGTCCCCTCCTCACGGGCCGCCCGCCGCGCCCTGGCCCTGGGCGCTCGCGGTGTCCGCTCGCGCCGAGCCCGAGGGCACGACGTAGGTCTCGATCCGGAAGCTGGCCGTCAGCGGGTTCTCCGCCTCCACGACGTCCGACGAGCCCGTGAAGGGCGACAGGCTCATCTCCACGGGCGTGATGATACGGGAGAGCGAGGCCACCGACGTCAGGAACTCGCCCACGTCGTGGTACGCCCCGATCACCTCGATCTGGTAGCTCTGCTTCGTGTAGTACGGCCCCGGCTGCGAGGGCTCGGGACGGATCGACGCCAGATTGACGCCGCTCAGTCGGGCCTCGGTGGACATGTCGTTCAGCAGCTCCGGCACCTCTTCGCTCTGGGGAATGAGCTGCTCGAGCTGCATCACGTGGCGCTCGTAGAGGGCGAGGCGCTCCTGGAGCTCCTCCCCGCCCCGGGTGGCCAGGATCCGGGCGCTCCGGTTCTGGTCCTCGAGCTGCTCCAGACGGGTCTGCATCTCCTCCAGCTCCTGCTGTCTGGGCGTGTACCACATGTCCCAGAAGCCGAAGTAGAACGCCAGGGCGGCCACGAGCCCGATCAGGAGGGCGTTGCGTTGCGTCGGATCGTCGGGGACCAGGGCCATGGCTCGTCGAGTCGCTGGGGCTTACTGGGAAGAGGTCTGCGAGGGCGATCCACCCTCGAAGAGCGGCACGGTCTCAAGCAGGTCGCTGGGGGGATCCTGGTAGGAGGCCTCCAGGGTGAACTGGTTCACCGACCGGCTGACGTTGCCCTGGGAGACGACGCTGAGCTCGCTGGAGATCAGCGTCACGCCCCGGACGAACGGCGAGCCCTCCAGGTTCTCCATGAAGCGCGTCAAGGCGAAGTTGTTCCCGGCCATCCCCTGGAGCCGGAACTGGAGCTCCTGCCCCATGCTGACCTGGGTCAGATTGGTGAGCCAGGTGAATTCGGGCAGCGCCCGGGCGACCTCGTCCATCAGGTGCGGCCAGGTGTAGCGGTCCTGATCGATCTCCTGGATGATCGCCACCCGCTCGGCGATCGAGTCCCGCCGGGCCCGCAGGTCCTCGGCCTGCTCGATCAGGTCGGCGTACTGGGCCGAATCCCGGGCGGCCTCCTCCACCGCGACCTGGGTCTCCTCGTACGTGCCGCCCAGGTCCAGGTAGAAGTAGCCGGCGACCAGGGCCAGGACGAGGACCACGGCGGACGAGCCCAGGACCCACCGGTCCATGGGAAGCCCGCTGAAGTCGGGAAGCTGCAGGGCGTCGAAGGAGAAGCTCGGTCCCCCTCCTCCGCCCTTCTTCCCGCCCGGTAGCAGATTGACTTCGATCACGGGTCTCGGTCCTCCGTCCTCACCGCTCGTTCCGGGCCGTCACAACTGGCGCAGGCCCAGGCCCAGGGGAAGCAGCAGCATCGGCGCCGCCTCCTCCAGGTCCACGTCTCCGGTCCCTTCGAGATCCACGCCGACGCGCTCGAAGGGGTTCACCATCTCCGTCTCCACGCCCATGCGCTCGGCGAGGGCGCCGGTCATTCCGGGAATCCTGGCCCCGCCCCCGCTCAGGTAGATCCGCCCGAGCCCGGCGCCGGAGTCCCGGGTCATGAGGAAGGCGGACGCCCGCTCGATCCCCACGGCGACCTCGTCGGCGGAGGACTCGACGAAGCGCCCGAGGTCCGGCTCCTCCTCCCGGCCCTGGACCACATCCTCGGCTTGCTCGGCCGTCATCCCCTTCTCCCGCTGGAGCTCCTCCCGGATCCGCCGGGACCCGAAGGGAATGTCCCGGGTCAGGACGGGAATCCCGTCCTCGAGGACGTTCACGTTCGTCGTCTCGTGGCCGACGTTGACCAGGGCGACGACGCCTTCCATGGCGTCGGGGTAGTTGTGCTCGAAGGCGTTGTGGAGGGCGAAGGCGTCCACGTCGATCACCGCGGGCGTGACGCCCGCGTCCATGAGCAGGTTCATCTTGTTCTCCACGAGCTCTCGCTTCGCGGCCACCAGCAGCACCTCCATCTGGAGCCCCTCCTCCAGGGGGTCCAGGATCTGGAAGTCGAGCTCCACGCTCTTGATGTCGAAGGGGACGTGCTGCTCGGCCTCCCAGCGTATGACCTCCCGGGCGTCGGACTCCTTCATCCGGTCCATCTCGATCTTCTTGATGATGACGTCGTGGCCGCCGATGGCCGTGACCACGTTCTTGCCCTTGA